>JAUIIP010000294.1 GCA_030431555.1 bacterium | reverse complement strand
GCGGCGATACGCACCCCGGGAAGCTCCGGATCGTTACCGGGATGCGGTCATGATTGCCTATGAAGAAACATCAATGGTTCGAATGAACCAGGAATTCGATGCCTCCAACTTCCTCCTCCGGGACGCTGTATCATCCATATGGGGATCGGCTGGCCCGGTTCAAACGTCCGGGCCCGCCAGGTTTTATTCCGCGGCGTTCAGCACCTTGATGGAGCCGCCGGCCTTTTCGATCTTTTCGATCGCCGTCTTCGATGCGCCGGCGACTTCGAGGCTGACCTTGGCCTTCAATTCGCCGTCGGACAGGACGCGAACGCCGTCTCTCACGCGCTTGAACACGCCAGCGGCCTGAAGCGCAGCCGCGTAATCGAAGCGATCGAATGCTTTCGTCGCCGAAGAAATCACTCCGCGCAGGTTTTCAACGTAAGCGCGGTCAAGCGGTTCGGTAATCGCCGAAACGCTGCGCTCGCTCGCTTCTGTGTCAGCGATTTGCATCAACACAAAGCGGCTTGCATTGAAAATCTTGGTTACGAGTTTACGCCCGGTTTTAAATACTTTGTCGTCAAATGCCGTATCAACACCGAGCCGCGCACGCCCCGTCCAGTAGCGCACAGCATCTGAGGAATACTCGTCTAGCAAGTGCTGCGGAGTAACAACGTTGCCCCGGGATTTACTCATCTTCTTGCGGTCGGGATCGAGGATCCATCCGCTGATAACAACGTGCTTCCAAGGAATCTGCTGCTCGTGCATCCAGGCTTTTACGATCGTATAGAACGCCCAGGTGCGGATGATTTCATGCGACTGAGGTCGCATATCCATCGGAAACAGCTTCTGATGGCGCGCCTCGTCGAGCCCCCATTTACTTACGATTTGAGGCGTCAGTGAAGACGTTGCCCAGGTATCCATTACGTCAGGGTCTCCAACGAAACCGCCCGGTTCACCACGCTGCTCAGGCTTATAACCCGGCGGCGTATCTGAGAGCGGATCGATCGGCAAAGAATCCGGCTCCGCGTAGATCGGACTCGAGTAGCCGACAACTCCGTCGGCGCTGACAGGATACCAAACCGGGAACGGCACTCCGAAAAAGCGCTGGCGGCTGATACACCAGTCGTGAGCAAGTCCTTCGACCCAGTGATCGTAACGACTACGCATATGCGCCGGGTGCCACTCGATCTTCGCTCCCTGCTCGAGCAGCTGCGATTTATAGTCGAGCACCTTAATGAACCACTGCCGCGTGGTGATAAACTCGATTGGCTGCTCGCCCTTTTCGTAGAATTTAACCATTTGCTGCGTCGGTTTGGGCTCGCCGATCAGTGCTCGGCCCGCTCCATCAGCGTCGCTTGCGTCCTCAGCCAGCATTTCTGCGACTTTGGCCTTCGCCTGCTTGGCGCTCTTGCCAACTATCTCCGCGTAGGCCGCGGCAGCGCGCTCGGGATTTCTGGAAATGAACGGCTCTTCGCCGAAGGCAACAGGCTTTAGCCTGCCGTCCTTGCCGATAATTTGTCGAATCGGAAGCCCGCTGGACTTCCACCACTCTACGTCAGCAGCATCGCCGAATGTACAGATCATCATTATCCCCGAGCCTTTCTCCGGGTCTGCATGCTCTGAGGCTACGATCGGCACCACCGCCTCAAACAGCGGAGTAACTGCGTTCTTTCCGAAGTAATCTTTGTAACGCTCGTCACTAGGGTGTGCGACCACTGCGATGCACGCCGGCAGCAGCTCAGGTCTCGTAGTTGCAATTACGATCTCCCCACCGCCCTCAACGCCGAAACGAATGTCGTGAAACGCGCCTTGCTTCTCCCGATCTTCGAGGTCAGCCTGAGCAAGGGCTGTCTGAAAGCCGACGTCCCACATAGTCGGCGACTCGGCATTAAATACATGGCCGCGTTCTACCAGGTCGAGGAAAGAGAGCTGCGAAATGTGTCGGCAGCGCTCGTCGATCGTCGCGTATTGCTGCTGCCACTCGACTGAGAGGCCGAGTCGGCGCCACAGCGCTTCGAACGCAGCCTCGTCTTCGTCTGTAACAAGAGCACAGGCTTCGATGAAATTTGGTCGTGAAACTTCAATGCGCTGTTTAGGGTCAGCTGCATCTTCCGGCTTCCAGTTCGGATCGTAAGCCAAGTGCGGATTGCAGGTAATACCAAACTTATTTTGAACTCGCCGCTCGGTCGGTAGCCCGTTGTCATCCCAGCCCATCGGATACATGATATTTCGCTGCTGCATGCGCTGGTAGCGAACTATGATGTCGGTGTGGGTGTAGCTGAACACGTGGCCCACGTGGAGCGAACCGGAGACAGTCGGCGGCGGAGTATCAACAACGAAGGTGTTTTCGCGCGGCAGCGAATCATCCCAGCGATAGATTCCTAGGGATTCCCAACGCTCCATCCACTTTTGCTCGGCTTCACCGTGCTGATATTTCTTTGGTATTTCCTGCATAATTCCTCAGACTTGGCTGATTTTGTGAGCCAGAGCCAAATTAGATACTAAAACGACCGCTCGAAGTCTAAGAAAGATCCGCAATTAGCTAGACCGACTGGGCCCAGCAGCCATCTTAATATCGTACGTACGTAGTCTAAATAATTGTTTCGCCGTGATGACAGTCAAGACTCAGGCCCAGGCCCCGGCCGCACTTGCTGCCTTGGAGCAGCTTGAGCACGCATTTGTGCTGATTGCCGAGGCCTATGCGCCAATCTATATCAGCCGCCGCGCCGCGCTCCTGCTGGGCATTCGCGATAGATCCGACCCAACCAGCTCCCTGCCGCTGTTCCACGAACTACTGAATGTCACCAAGCTCGCAGCCAGGCGCTCCCGAACCAACTCCCTGGGCGCTTCGCGGGCCCCCCTGGTGCGGCGTGTGACGCTGCGCAGTGAGACAGGACGCATCTTCGACGCGATAGCGCACCCGCGCCAAGTGAGCGGCCCGGACTGGTGCGTAGCTGGGCAGCAAGGCGCTTATCTCGTCTCTTTTCGCGATACCAGCTATCTGGAGTCGTTCTTCCATATGCTCGAAGCCAGCCGTCGTCTGCGCCCAATGCTAATTTTTGCCTCTTGTGTCAGCGGCCGCGATATCAATTCGATCCACGCAACCGGCGAAAGCGTTCTAAAAAGCATTATCGCGGACGAAGACCTGCCTGTTGCCGACTTGCTGCAGAACATCACCCGCGCAGTCGACATAGTAGATCCACTCGTGCCTCCAAGTATCAAGATTGTCATCGAGCTGAAGCAGGCTGTGTTGCTGCAAATACCGGCCATGCGTTTTACGCGGATGATTGCTCACCTGCTGCTCGAAGGTGCTGACTTTATCGGGCTTAACGGCGAAATTCGCCTGAGAATGGAAACGGCCGCAAAAAAAGATTCAGCGAGCGGTGAATACTCGACCGGGGTCGGAGTACTGATTGCAGCGACCAGAATGCCGCTCGCAGTCGACTGCCCTGATACTCTCGACAATTACATAATGCGCCGTCTGCTGCCGAACACCCATAAAGTTACAGTCGCCGACAATGAGGCTGCCGGAGTCTCTGTTTCGCTTGAGGACGTCTCAAGGAAACACGGTGTGCGGCTTCGCGGTGAAAGCGACCACGCCGTGTCACCCGAAAGTTTGTCGGAAAATGGAACGATTTGCATGCGGCTCGCCGAAGAGGCCGGGGCTGCTGTAGCGCTTAAAAAGCCGAGTGATCATGTGCTCGCTATGCACATTAAGCTGCCGCTTGCGACCGAGATGGCGCCGTTTTCTACGAAGGCTCCTACTGAAAGTTAAGCTCAGCCAAGTGCTAGAATCAGCACGACCGCAACTACTGCAAGAAATACTATTAGACCAAGAATTATCAGCAGACGATCGGCCATCGCCGAACCCTGATCAATTTCCTGCATCGTTGTCGAGTAGCGGTGTGGAAGCCCGGCATAGGAACTGAAGTCCTCCTTGCGAACGGAAATCGTGCCGGTTACGTCTTCTTTTTCCGGAGGAGTGCCGAAA
>JAUIIP010000293.1 GCA_030431555.1 bacterium | reverse complement strand
TCTGCCGGGAAGCTCTCGTGCAGACCGAAATCGAAAACACCGTCGTCGCTAATGTCATACGGCTTGCGGCTGATGCGCTCTCCGCTTGACTTCAAAATATCGAGGTAACCGATATCCTCTGCAGAGTTAGTGCCTGCCACTTTGAACCAGTTGCTCATTCCATGAAAAGTATTTACGAACGCAACGACTCTTTGGCCGGGGTCGGCAGGTATGTCGGAAAGTTGACTACCGTAAGCCCACTCTACCGGGCCGGTCATGCTGCCGTAGTGCCCGTAATACATGCTGCTGACTGAAAGTTTAGAACCTCCGCTGCAGGAAAGTTTCGCGTATCCAATTGCACTGTTGCCAATGTATTGATTGACATTGATGTGCATTTGGGTTCTTGGAGCGAGCTGCAGCACTTGCTGACCAGCAAGCTGACTGGACTGATTAAATATGGAAACTGTAACGCTGCTAGATGTAGTCGAAGCGTTTGCTACTTCAATGTAGTTCGTAGCCGGATCCATAGTCGACAGGAATAGGGGTTTGCCGTCGCATCCTCCCGCTTCCGGAATTAGAGTAAATGCAGCGCGGTAGCCTCCGCTGGAGTCCTGCAAGTAGCGCGACAGGTATGCGTGGTATTCGTGATTAGGATTATTCGGGCGAATCACATACATTCCATACAGTTGTCCGCCGTTAATATTCTGCTCGACGTGTCCGAGTCCGACGTCAGCTCTGCCGCGTGGTGCGATCGATAGCGGTATAGTTCGAAGCAGTGTGCCGGCAGCATCGTAAGCGTCTACATTGACGTTAAGAACTGTAGTCTCATCATTAACAACTGCCAGCCAATTGATTGCAGGAGATGGACCGCCGTCAGGATCGAAAGAGTTAAAAGTTCCGATCTTATTTCCCTTAAGTGGGTTGTCGACTTTTAGAGCGTAAGCGTAGTCAACTGCAACAGGGCCGCCCGAGGAGAGCCTGTAGATTGATGTAACGCACGCAATTCGATCTGCGGCCGAAAAACTAAGCAAGTCCAGAGTGAAGGTTCCGTAAGAATCGGCGATACTGAACTCGTTTAGGATAACGTGTGAGACGCCGAGTGAGGGGATTGTAAATACTCGCTGTCCAATGGCGGTGCCGTCAGCGGCGTAGAGCGAAATACGCAGTGAAGCGGGGTCGGGGGCATAAGAAGTGCACTCAACGACATTGAACTGACCAAGGTATCCATTCCAGGATCCGCTGGCCGGAAATTGGAGTGTGGATTGCGCGCTAGCTTCGGTCTGCAGCATCAGCAAGCAAAGGAGAACAATCAATTGTCGCGAAAATCGGACCATTCCCGTATACATCGAAATCTGATTCCTGACTTAATTCCTCGAAAACACTCACTAAATCAGGCAACACCCTAACATCATTGCCTTTATCTAGTGCGCTTAGGTATTTACTGGAAATTTAGTCAAAAAACAAGGGCTGGCGTGAAAATTTATCGGAAATTAAGATGCGCTGCCCGCTAGGCTCCGTACAACGGCTTCCAGCCCATCGACGACCAGGCACATTCGCCGATAGTCCAATTTATCCGCTGTATCCGAGCGTTCGTGGTAGTGCGGGTTGCGGTAAGGCGCAGTGTCGGTAAGCATAACCCCCTGATACCCCGCCTGCCAAAATGCCCAGTGATCGGAAGAGCCAATGCCGGGGACAAAAGAGAATATTGACCCTGCTTCGGATGGGATGCGCGCGCTCTCACGAAACACTCGCGAAACCTTCTTCACTAGTTGCCGCGATGATATGTCACCCACGATGCCAATGAAGTTTCCGACATTCGGATAAATAAGGCTGAAGGGTTTCGGATAGTCCTGTGAGTTTGGGGCATCTGAGTAAAAGCCCACACTCTCGATGCTCAACATGCCTATTACATCTTCTCCCCGAGCCTTAAGCATTCTGGCATAGCGCAGGCTGCCCATGTAATCCGAGCGAAAGAACGGAGGTTCCTCGTTAACGAAAGCTACGAATCGAACGGTTCTTTTGAATTCTGTGGAAGCCAGGCGCTGTGCCAATTCAAGGACTGCAGCAACTCCGCTTGCGTTGTCATCTGCGCCGACAGTTCCGAGGAGAGAATCGTAGTGCGCGCCGACAACAAGAATTTCTTTCTCGGCTGAAGTGCCGCGCTTTTCGGCTATTATGTTTTCGCTGGGTACTCCGTAGATCGAGAGATCTGGGAAATCGGTTTTATAAATCTGCCGCGAGACGCGGTAGCCCAAGCTGGCGAAGCTTTGGTTCAACCAAGCTGCCGCTTTAGCTAGGTTCTCGGGTTCCCGCACGCTGCGCTCTCCGATCGTGGAGGCAAGCATTTCAACAGACTTCATCATACGCTTCGCGGACTCACGCTGCGTCTCGGAAAGCGTCGGAACATTCCCTGTATAGCTTTCGCCGGGCATGTTAATCATCAGGTTGTAACAAAAAGCCGCAGCAGCAGCTGCAGCAAGGCTAAGCCAAAAGAGCAACTTCATTTCATTCCGAGGGATTTGTGTTCTTAACTTCGCGCCAATTAGTATACATTTGTGGTAGGAGCGTTCCAACAGTAACGGTTCGGAGTGCGCTGGTATTATGTTGAAAGTTGCCGTCTTTGTATTTCTCTTCTTATTTGCGGCTATTCAGCTCAGAACGATCGAGCGAGTTAATCCGCCCGTCAGCTCAGATCTGCCTGCGAGCGGTGAAGTTAAAACAATGCTTAAAAGGGCTTGCTACGACTGTCACAGTAATGAAACTAGTTGGCCATGGTACAGCTATGTTGCTCCGGTATCCTGGCTGATGGCTGAACACGTTTATCAGGGTCGGGAAGCACTGAATTTCTCGGTCTGGAATTCCTATTCCCGTGGGGCTCAGGCAAGGCACATCAGCGACTCAATTTTAGCCATGGAGCAGGGCACAATGCCAACCTGGGACTATGTTCTTACTCATCCTGACGCCGCTGTCTCGGCCGCGGATGTCGTAGACTTCAAGGCGTGGGCCGCCGATTATTTCAAGTAAATTTCCCATCTTCATAAGGTCCCTCCACAGATCGCTGGGGTTTGAGCGCTGGTAATTCAGATAACAATACCTGCAGATGGGACCTTATCAAGAATCTCAGACAAAGAGATCGCGGAAAGGAGCCTGCCCGAGAGGGGGATCCCGGGCAGGCGGTAAAAACCGGAGCGTGTGAAGTCCGGCTGACTCGTGGTTTTAAATCGTATGCGTTCAATATTTTAGTAGCCAACTATGTACTCGGTACTGTCCCCTGCCAGCGACCGGTTAGGCGCTGCTGCCAAAGAATGACTGCCTAAATCGTTTAAAGTGCAAGCGCAGCTTAGGCGTGCGTTAGCGGAGTAACGCCAGCTCTAACGAACATAATTGAAGACGCACCTGTAAGCCGCTAGGCAGGGAGAGAAACCACGCCTAATCTACGCTGCTTTTCAGGAAAAGAATTTGTGACCTGTGAACTTCCCTTTCCTGACGCGAAAGCGGTGGAGAAACTGCGCTCGCGTCAGAAATGAGCTGGGAAAACCGAAATGTGCATAGCGCAACTAAAACATCTAATTTTGTTGTAGGACGCAACTAATTATTAATCAATAGGCTTCAAGTGCTACCAAAAGAAAAACTGACAGTGTATGTAATTTTAGGTAGTTAGCTTACTGGCCAGTCTTATGGATTGGTGATAACATCATCCAACTTGTTGCGCACCGCACCGATAAATCACGACTTACTTCATCATTAAACCCTTTTAGCCCCCGGAGTTTCATGCAGTCTACGAGATTTATTAGCCTTTATCGCTTGCTGCTTTCGTTTCAGATCAAGCGTCAGCGGCTGCGCAAGCGCATGGATGGACATGGGGGATTCGTTGAGATGAGCATATTGGCTCTGATTGAAGCGAAACCTGATGCCCGTCCCAAACTCTTAGCCGATGCTCTGAATCTTGAACGAAGCTCTGTTTCGCGTGCGTTGGCTAAACTTGAAGATCGCGGGCT
>JAUIIP010000292.1 GCA_030431555.1 bacterium | reverse complement strand
GAACCCATGGCAAACACGTAAAGAATGCCGACGTTAAGCTGGGCAAGCTGAAGAGCAATAGTCTCTCCACCAACCACTAGGTCGGGACCAAACGGAACTACCGCAAAAGAAACGAGGACTGGAAGCACCGCAAGAAAAGGCCCCAGACTGTGCATGAACTGGCTTGTACCTCGAGGCACAAAGTCCTCTTTGAACAGCGCCTTCACAGGATCGGCCACCAAGGTGTTGATAACACCGGCCAGGTCGAAGCCGAGGATCGCAGCTCGGTTAGCTCCCTGTCTATCCTGAATCAGCGCCGCAGCTTTTCGTTCAATCCAAATTGTCAGGGCTGCCATATGCAGCAGAGCCCCAAGGACGATAGCTGCCTTGAGTAGGACAATCCCTATGTCCGCGATCAATTCCATACCATCTCCTAAGCCGCCGCCGGGTCGCCGGAGTCGTCAATTTCCCCCGCCGCATCCGCCAACATCATTCCGCTGTCTCCAATTCTCACCAGCGTCGCCCCGCCAATGGTTTCCGAGTTAGCCGTCATCGCTCGAAACAAGCCTCTATCATCAGAAACATCCTGCGAAAGAATCTTCTTTCCAAGTTCAGCCGACAATCGTGAGAGGAGCATCCAATCCGGCTGAGTACCGATTGGTCCCTGAAGCAGCATTCTCATGCGCTGAAGGCGCCCGTCTCGATTAAGCATCACCCCATTCTTTTCGTTGACCGTCCTGCCGGGCAGCACCAGCCCGCATGCGGCAGCAAGCGAACTAATCTCAGGATGCGCAGCACAGAGGGCGGCGCTAATCGAAGCGTTCTTAAGACCACTAAGCAACCGGTCGTCAATGTCCGCTTCTGCGACAGCTCCTTCTCCAACAAGAAGAATTCGCTTTACCGACCCACTGCGAATCTGCTCAAGCACGGCGCTATACTGACTTTCAACCGCACTGCGCCAGGACTCGTCATTCGAACAAAGACCAAAAAGCTGCGCTGCTCGAGCATTGGGTGCGTAGTCCGGGCTGACTAAGATTTGCTCAAGTTCTGTGAGATCTCTCTTGCGAAGCTGCATCGCAATATGACCGCTCGAAGCATCGACACCCATGACATCCTTTGAGAACATCATTGCTACCCACAGCTCCTCTACCGTCAGAAACGGCGAGAGCAAAACGGCCGCAGGTTCGTCAGCTTTAGAGAGTGCCTTCGCTGCGGAAAAGGCGGGGCCCCAGTAGCTGTCTTCGCCAGAGACTATCGGGTTCACCACACGCTTCTCGGGCTGGAAGCGCTCGAAGCCGTAGCGGCCTTCATCGCACATCCATTCCTTGTTCACGTCGCTGTTGAGGCGCCCCTTAACTTGCACAATCCTGCCGTCGCGCACGGCAACTTTCGCGTTGCAGCCGGTCGAACAGCCTGTGCAAATCGTATTCACCTCTTGGGTGTACCAGATGCGGGTATTGAAACGCCATCGCCGATGCGTCAACGCTCCGACCGGACAAAGATCAACCACGACGCCAGAAAACGGGTTATCTAGTTCGGCACCGGGATGAATTCCGATGACCGACTTATCCCCGCGATTAAAAACTCCAAACTCTGAAGTTTCAGTTACCTCATCGCAAAATCGCACACACCGCGTACAAACAATGCAGCGCTCGCCGTCATATATGACTTCCGGACCGACCGGTTCTGCCTTAATCTTGTTTACTTTGTTTTCAGTAAATCTCGATGCACGACCGTTATACTCGTAATAATAGTCCTGAAGTTTGCAGTGACCGGCTTGATCGCAGACGGTGCAGTCTAGAGGGTGATTGATTAGCAGAAACTCCAGTGTGGCACGCTGGGCTTCAGAGACTTCCTCCGAAACTTTCTGCGTGCGGACCACCATCCCGTCAGTCGCACCTGTATTGCAGGCAATAGTCAACTTCGGCATCCCCTCGACCTGGACCTGACACATCCGGCAGTTGCCCGCGATCGACAAATGAGGATGGTAGCAGTAATGCGGGATTTCGATGCCGGCCTTGCGGGCAACTTCAATCAAATTCATCCCTTTTGGGACTTCAACGGCCGTACCGTCGACAGTGACCGTAACCATTTCCTTGGCATCAGACATAGGTATTTCCTATTTGCTGAACCAGCGCACTATCGATGCGCTCGCTAAACTCTTCGGGGAATTTCTCGTAAAAACTTCGGACCGGGACGACCAGTGCATCTCCAAACGGACATATAGTATGGCCTGCGATCTGCTTGGTCACATCTCCGAGAAGAGACATATCAGAAGGCGAGCCTCCTCCACGGTAAACTCGATCGACAATCTTTTCGACCCAGTGCGCACCTTCGCGGCATGGAGTGCACTGACCGCAGGACTCGTGCGAATAGAAATGCTGGAGATTCAAGCACGCCTCGACCATATCGGTGGTTTCATCCATCACGATAAAGCCGCCTGAGCCGACGAAGGTCCCCGCCTCCATGCAGCTTTCGTAATCGAGAGTAACGCCCTCCAACTCATCCGCCCGCAGCACGGGCACAGAAGAGCCGCCGGTGATAATTGCTTTCAGACCCTTGCCGTTCTTCACTCCACCGCATTCGTTATTGATGAAATCTAGAATGGGGTAGCCCATGTTAACTTCGTAGACACCGGGCTTCTCGATATGACCAGAGGCGCTGAACAGTTTCGTGCCGGTCGACTTTTCCGTACCGATTGAGTTGTAGCTGGAAGCGCCGTTAAGCATAATCCACGGCAGTGCAGCCAAAGTCTCGGTGTTGTTTACAACGGTCGGACAACCGTAAAGACCGAAGACAGCAGGAAACGGAGGCTTAATTCTAGGCTGGCCTTTGTTGCCCTCCAGAGATTCGATTAGGCCGGTTTCTTCCCCGCAAATATACGCACCGGCTCCGCGGTGAACCACAATATCCAGACTGAAATCAGAGCCGAAGATGTTCTTTCCTAAGTAACCCTTCTCATAAGCCTGATCGACAGCTCGCTGCTGGCAAACCGCGGGAAAAGAATACTCGCCCCTGATGTAGGCACAGGCCCAATTCACACCAAGCGCCCAGGCGGCAATCATCATCCCTTCGATCACCAGGTGGGGATCGCGCTCCATCAGTAAGCGATCTTTAAAGGTTCCTGGTTCACTCTCGTCCGCGTTGTTCAGCAGGTAAATTGGCTTGCCGGTATTTTTCGGGACGAATCCCCACTTAACCCCGGTAGGGAAACCTGCCCCTCCCCTGCCGCGCAGGCCGGACTCTTTAACTTCCGCTGTGACATCCGCCGGATCCATCTTGAGCACTTTTCGAATGGCTTGATAGCCTCCGCGCCGCTCGTACGCGTCAATCTCGACCTGGTCGTCGTGGTGAACATTGGCAGTGAGAATCTTCAAGTGTTCCATAGAATTCTCAGGACTCCGCTGGCGCTACATAAACGCGAGATTTAGGCTCACCGCTTAGTCCGGCACCAAGTTCCTGGCGCACGGTGGAATATCTCAGATCGGGCTGCTCTTTTTCGATGCGATCCATCAAAGCGTCAAGCGTCTCAGGGGTCAGGTTCTCAAAGAAGACGTCATTAATCTCAATCATCGGCGCAGTACCGCAGCTGCCGAGACACTCGACTTCCTCAAAGCTCCACATTCCGTCATCGGTTATACCGTGGGCATCGATTTTGAGACGCTGCTTTATATGAGCAGTCAAATCCTTGGCTCCACAGATCATGCAAGACAGGGTGCGGCAAACCTGAATGTGGTACCTGCCGACCGGCTTCTTGTAGTACATGGTGTAGAAAGTGGCCACTTGAATCACATGAGCCAGAGGAAGGGAAAGTCTGTCAGCCACCCAATGCACCGCCTCGTCATTAATCCAGCCAAGTTCTTCTTGCGCGATGTACAGTGCCGGCATAATCGCCGACTTCGAATGCGGGTAGCGCTGCACTATCTCCTTTATGCGGTTTTCTGCCGCATCAGAGAGCGTTCCCGCCGCGCCGTTGCCAGACTGTTTATCCGCCATTCAGTAATCT
>JAUIIP010000031.1 GCA_030431555.1 bacterium | reverse complement strand
ATCGCCGGACAACTAGTTCATACCTCGGTCAGTCAAAAAGCATATCGCTACTGTATTTATGCAATCCTGCTCTGTTCGAGCATTTCTCTGGTATTTAAGTAGAAGAAGAGAAACTTCTGCCGAGAGGTGAATGTTTTTGCCTGCATCAAGGGCAAAGCACTTGCTAAGTCCCCGCGCTTGCGGTCTTCCTCTCTGGCACAGCGATTGCTTTAAGCTAAAAGAAATTAACCACCGAGCAATCCGCCACTCTTTCCGCCTCCGCGCTCGGGCTAGCGCAGTACGACCAGACAGAATCCAGGCTCAACCTTAGAGAGGAGGATCTACCATGCGAATCGATAACGCCGTCAGCAGACAGTTCAATGCCGCTTATGCTAAGTGCTGCTGCGAACAAAAGCCCGAAAATTCACTCCCTGAAACGCGACTGATGCACGCGACAGCGTCACAATCAGCGATGCCAGCCGCAGCGCACTCAAAAAACGAAGCGAACACCTTCGCCGACGACGTCTGGCAAACGCCGACGAAGTCGAGAACAGCGACACCAAGCAATATAAACGCCTAAGGCACTACGCCGAGAAGAACCCCGTGGTGAAGCGCATCATGAATCACTACAACGATTGGCTCGGCGAAAATGAAGGGGCTGAAAAGGGCCTGGAGAGCTTCAAGCGCTACCTGGGAGAGCACCCCAAAGTTGCGCGTTACAGCTCGGCACATACTGCGTTTTTTGAGCATCTGCTGGGCTAGCCAGCCTGTATTCTTGAGAATAATACAGCGATAAGCTAGTCTACGGGCCCGCTCCTTTAGAATTTGGCTCAGTTAGAACATTTCCTGCCGCCCTGAGGCCGATTGCGGCCTCAAGGAGGCAGGCGAAGTGCATTCGAGGTTTAGCCCGCGGTTTTGCAAACTGCTGCCATACCCATCGCCCCTGCCCGCACTTGCGAGCCTTGAGAGCTTAACTGCTTTCAAGGCTCGTAAGACATGAGCGGTTAGGAGGTGATGCACATGGACGGATTCTTACGTGCGTTCACCTTAGAGTTTGCTCAGATCTGGTGCCCGGTTAGACCCCCGGGGATCTGGGTAGATGAGAGGTACGTCCACATCGTGCCGGCAGAACTCGGTGAGGAGCTGCTGCATGACCGGACAAGTGGCGCGAAGGATGAGACGAGGAAAGTTTCCCACCTTTCGTTTCATTGGCTGCGGCCGGTGACACGAGACGGGACTCTGGTTCTCGAAGCATCCGACCCGTACGTACCGACTGTCGATGAGGTCAGAACCGATGCTGCGCTGGTGATTTTCTCAGCTCAGCTTCGTGAAGGCCAATTTGCAGTCTGGAAGTTTCCAGAAGAGGCGCAGTACCATGGTGAGAGGTCAGAGAAGGATCACACTACCCTGGTATCTATCAACTGTCTGCGCCACCTTCTCGAGATACCCTGCGGGACGTCTGCCGAGTGCTATGTGTGCAACAGCGACGGCTCGCTGGCACGGCACATGCGGTTCAACGTCAAGAAAGTCCGAACGTCTAGGAGCAGAGGCCGGCCGATGTACGATCGTTCCGGTGAGCGCTGCTACAAATGGGGACATCAGGAAGTCTTTTGGCCTTGGGTCGAACGGCTCTCTCTCGACCCGAGCGAGACTGAGCTCCCCGAAGACGTTCGCGCGATGATCGTCGACAGAGACGAGTCGACCGGCTGACTCCTCACCGAGTCAGTCGGCTGCTCGCTCACAGCGGTTGATATCAGGCACTTCGCCCATCCTCCGCTATTTTCGGTTCAACTTTGCCGCGCAAAGTCCGTCCGCGCTCCAAAATCCCCGAAGTCATAGTTCCGCCTGCTCTTCTGCTTGCCCTTGCGCCCATCTTGGCCTCCCTCCTACGAACAACAGCAGCCCTGTTCGCTCGAATCACGAGCGATCCGATTACAATGCGGACTGCCAATGCCCTATTCGCGATGACCTGAGGAATTTTAGAAAGGATTTAACTGGACTGGCCCAGATCCCTGTTCCCCAGGATCTAAGCCCCGCCATAGACGCTATTAGTATTATGCCGATTAGCCGAAAATCGTGCGCTTAAATCAAAGAATATCCCCGCAAAGCTGCGAAAACGTTTGCTTTACTAATGCAGCCCGTCCGCCGTCGGCACTTCCACTTCTTCCTTAGCCGCAACCAGCGTAAGAATCGAATAGGTAGCGACCATCTCTTCGTCCTGGTTCGTCACCAGGCAGTCCCATTCGACGATGCCTTGTTTTTGGCCGTACTTGCGGGCTTTTCGCTTGCACGTAAAGCGCACCTTGAAAGTGTCGCCGATATAGACCGGCTTCGTAAATCGCAGGTTCTCTAGACCGTAGTTGGCGAGAACCGGCCCCGGAGCCGGGTCAACAAACAGTCCGGCAGCAGCTGAAATAATGAAATAGCCGTGGGCCACGCGTGCGCCGAAAATCTCGTTTGCAGCGGCTGCTTCTTCGTCCATATGGGCGTAGAACTTATCACCGCTAAGATTAGCAAAATTTACGATGTCCTCTTCCGTGACTGTGCGCGAGTCTGTGATTAGCTGATCGCCGACGCTGATTTCCTCAAAGTATTTCCTAAACGGATGCTTCTTATCTTCAGTCGGCGTAGCGCCTTCGGTGTACTCACTACAGACTTCGGTCAGTGTCGTCGGCGAGCCTTGAATGGCAGTGCGCTGCATGAAGTGAAATACGCTGCGTATTCCGCCTAGCTCTTCGCCACCCCCGGCCCGTCCCGGTCCGCCATGGACCAGATGCGGCATGGGAGAACCATGACCGGTCGACTCGGCAGCGCTTTGCCGGTTAATCAGCAGCATCCTTCCGTGATATGGTGCACAGCCGAGGGTTATCTCTCGCGCAGTCTTGTCGTCAGCCGTGAACAGCGAACCCACCAAACTACCTTTGCCCATCTTGGCCAACTCAATCGCTTCTGAATTGCTGTCGTAGCCCATGACCGTACTTACCGGGCCGAAAGGCTCAACTTCGTGGACGATGCTCGCACGAAGCGGCTGCTTGCAATGAAGCAGCATTGCCGGGAAGAAAGCTCCCTGCGCCGGATCGGCTCCGACAACTTCAAAGTTCTCAAGGTCGCCGTACACGATCTCACTCGCCTCGCTAAGCTTGTCTACGCACCTGCGAACTTCTTCTACCTGCTCGCGACTGACCAGCGGCCCCATGCGCACGGATTCATTTGCCGGATTACCGAGTGTAGTCTTGGCAAGACGCGCCGACAGCGCCTCGATTACTGCGTCGACGTGCTTATTCGGAACAATCGTGCGGCGAATTGCCGTACACTTCTGACCGGCCTTGACTGTCATTTCACGTGCAACTTCTTTGATGAACAAGTCGAACTCCGGAGAACCAGGCTCGGCGTCCGAGCCGAGGATCGAGCAGTTAAGCGAATCAGCTTCCATATTGAAGCGAACTGAGTTCTCGAGAATCATCGGGTGCGACTTGAGCTTCTTGCCGGTCTCAGCAGATCCGGTAAAGGTCACGACGTCCTGGCAGCTAAGGTGATCGAACATGTCGCCCACGCTGCCGCAGATTAGCTGCAGCGCACCTTCGGGGATCAGCTTAGAGTCGATCATCGCCCGCACCATTGCTTCGGTCAGGTAGCAGGTCGCCGTCGCCGGCTTGATTATTGCGGGCATGCCGGCCAAAAACGTTGGTGCAAGCTTCTCAAGCATGCCCCAACAGGGAAAGTTAAACGCGTTGATGTGAACAGCGGTACCTTCAAGCGGAACACAGATGTGACGGCCGACAAAAGTGCCTTCCTTGGAAAGCGGTTCAACCGGACCATCAACGTAGCAAAAACTATCAGGCAGCTCACGTCGCCCCTTACCGGAATAAGTAAAGAACGTGCCGATGCCGCCTTCGATGTCGATCCAGGAATCCTTCTTGGTAGCCCCGGTTGCTTCCGACAACTGATAGAATTTGTCCTTACAGGAAAGCAGGTATTTCGCTACTTCCTTGAGCATCAGCGCACGCTGGTGAAACGTCATCTTGCGCAGCGCCGGACCGCCGACAGAAGCGCCGTAGTCAAGCATGCCTTTAAAATCAATGCCCTCGCTGCCGGCAAAGCCAATGCGTTCACCGCTGACAGCGTGCACCAATTCGCGCCCTTCACCGGCACCGTTTACCCACTCTCCTGCTGCGTAACATTTAATCTGCATAACGAATCTCCCTAGCGCTGTGTCTGCTTCCAGGTCTTATAAGAAATTTCCTGCTTCGGTCGATTCGGCTCGACCTCGCGAAGCGGCTCACATTCTCGTAAACTTTCTCTGATGTCTGACGGAAGCTGTTGATAGAGTTTTGTCCCGTCAGTTTTCCATTGAAGCATTTCGTCGCTGACTTCTTTAACGACTTTAGCGGGGTTGCCGACAACCACTTTTCGAGGTGGTATCGTCATCTCCGAAGGGACGAAGCAAAGTGCTCCGACTATACACTCATCGCCGACTTCGGCATTGTCCATCACAACCGCGTTCATCCCCACTAAGCTGTTCTTGCCGATAACCGCACCGTGAATGACCGCCCCATGGCCGATATGTGCCGATTCGTGAAGAATTACCTTCACGCCCGGGAACATATGAATCACGCAGCCTTCCTGCACATTGCAGCCGTCTTGGATTTCGATTTCACCCCAGTCACCACGGATAGCAGCTCCCGGCCCGACGTATACGTCTTCGCCGATATGCACATTGCCGATAACCGTCGCTGTCGGGTGCACGAAAGCACTTTCAGCAATTACCGGTTTTAGTCCTTTAAATTCGTAGATCGGCATTTGTTATACCCTCTCTATACGGCAAGCTATCCCCTGCCCCACACCGATGCACATCGTGCAGAGCGCATTCTGCTTATTCTGCTCGTGCAGCTCGATAGCCGCGGTTTGCAGCAAACGCGCACCCGACATTCCCAGTGGATGGCCTAAAGCAATCGCTCCACCGTTTGGATTCACTCGCGGGTCGTTGTCCTCCAGACCTAAGCCGCGAGTGCAGGCCAGCGACTGCGCAGCAAAGGCTTCGTTAAGCTCAATTACGTCAAACTCATCAATGCTTCTTCCACTTCGTTCGAGCAGCTTCTGCGTAGCATACAGCGGACCCATGCCCATGATGCGCGGAGCAAGTCCGGTTACCGCCGACTCCTCGACCGAGACCAGCGGAGTTAAATTGTATTTAGAAAGTGCAGACTCGGAAGCAATTAACACTGCGCATGCGCCGTCATTAATCCCCGAAGAATTCCCGGCTGTGACGGAACCCTTGCCGTCATGCCGAAATGCCGGGCGAAGTTTCGATAGAATTTCTGCTGTTGTACCGGCTCTCGGGAACTCGTCGTTCTCAAATAGGATCGGGTCGGCTTTTCGCTGCGGAATGCTGACCGGCACGATTTCCTTAGCCAACCTGCCGCTGGCGATAGCTGCCTCAGCTTTCTGCTGCGACCACGCCGCGAACGCATCTTGATCTTCACGGCCAATTTCAAACTGCTCAGCTACATTTTCCGCCGTCTCGCCCATGCCCTCAGTGCCGTACTGCTCCTTGAGCTTAGGATTAGGGAAGCGCCAGCCGATGCTCGTGTCGTAAATCTCTGCTTTCCTGGAAAATGCCGTGTCGCCCTTGGCCAGAACCAGGGGAGCACGAGTCATATGCTCGACTCCTCCGGCAATAAACAAGTCTCCTTCGCCAAGCTTTACTTGACGGGCTGCATCTAACACCGCGCTCATTCCGGATGCGCAGAGCCGATTCACGGTAATCCCGGGAACTGTTTCGGGCAGTCCGGCAAGTAGCACCGCCATACGTGCAACGTCGCGGTTGTCTTCTCCCGCCTGGTTCGTGCAGCCGAGAATCACATCTTCAATTGCAGCCGGATCAACCGAAGAGTTTCTTTTCATCAGCTCCGCAATTGTCAGCGCCGCTAAATCGTCCGCGCGAACCTTGGAAAGAGTGCCGCAGAATTTTCCGATTGGCGTTCTTACTGCATCGACGATGTAAGCTTTCTGCATTTGATGTTCCTTAATTATTGTCAGGGAAATGTTCTTTCTTAGTGCGGTAGACTGTTCCGCGAAAAAGCGCGACAACTGAGTCTTCCTGGTTAACGACGTTTACGTCGTAAGTCGCAATTCGATTAGCACTTGTGCGAAGCTCAGCAGTAGCCTTTAGTTCGTCCCCCGCGCGCACTGGCGCTGGGTATGAAATGGAGTTATCGATGCTTACGCTAACAACTCCGACCGTATTCGAGGCAAAAGCAAATGCGCTGTCGGCCAGCGAATAGGCGACCCCTCCGTGGGTGACACCAAAGCCGTTTAGCATTTCCTCACGGACTGTCATTGAACAGACCGCTCTGTGCGGCTCAACATCGCTGACCTGAATCCCCAGCCATTTACTAAAGGGATCATTGTCGTACATCTTCTGCACGACCGCTTCGGCAAGTTCCTGCGGAGACTTCATCAGCACGCAGCTCCCAGCAGCGGCTCACCATTCTCTGCTCTGCTTCGCAGGTAAGGAGAGGGTCGGTAGCGATCTTCGCCGAATCTGCGCTGCAGGTCTTCGATCTCTTTTAGGACATTCGCAGGTCCCAGCTCATCTCCCCAGCGCAGCAGACCCTTGGGGTAGTTAACGCCCTTGGTCATTGCCAGCTCAATGTCGGCCGGTGAAGCTACTCTCCAGAACAACGCATCAGCGGCTTCGTTGATAAGCATTGAGACGATGCGAAACATTATCGCTCGTCCGAGCGATTCATCCTGAACCGCTTCGGGCTTTTGCGCACCGTCGGCGTAGTCGTAAAAACCGCGCCCAGCTTTCCGACCCAATAGACCAGCCTGCACCAGCCGCTTCTGATAAAGCGACGGGCGGTATCGCGGGTCGTAATAAAAAGCAGCGAAGACGGTTTCTGAAACTTTGTTGTTTATGTCGTTGCCGATAAGGTCCATTAACTCAAACGGACCCATGCGAAAACCTCCAAGCTCCTTCATCGCCCAATCGATCGTCGCCGGCTCAGCAACACCTTCTTCGAGGATGCGCAGCGCCTCGCCGTAAAACGGCCTTGCAATGCGATTGACGATAAAGCCGGGAGTATCCTTGGCAAGCACTGTTGTCTTGCCCCAAGCATCGATTGTCTGCTTAGCAGACTCGACCACTTCGCGGCTGCTTAACAGACCGGGCACAATCTCAACCAGCGGCAGCAGCGGAGCCGGGTTAAAGAAGTGAATGCCGACAACTCGCTCCGGCTTGTCGCAGGCTGCAGCGATTTCAGATATCGGTAGTGAAGAAGTATTAGAGGCAAGTATCGCCGAGGCATCTACGGCCTCTTCGAGCTCGCGAAAACCCTTCTGCTTGATGTCGACGTTTTCAACTATCGCCTCAATCACTAAGCCACAATCAGCACAGGCAGCCACGCCCTCAGCCAGCTCCATTCGCTCGAGCGACGCCTGCGACTCTTCCTGACTCATTCGCCCTTTTTCAATTAGGCGCGAAAAAATCTTCTCTAACCCTGGTTTGAGTTTAGCCAGGTTATCGCTGTTGCTGTCACAGACGACAACTTTGTGCCCTTTGGTCGCAGCGATTTGCGCGATCCCGGCTCCCATCGTACCGGCGCCGATAACGCCGATAGCTTTCTCAGTTCCAATCATTTGTTTAGCTTCCCGTAAAACTTGGTTTTCGCTTCTGTAGAAACGCTGCGACCCCTTCGTTGTAGTCATTTGAGCGGCCCGCAAGTGTTTGCAGCTGTTCTTCCAATGTCAGCTGCTCGTCCAAGGAGTTGCTTAGCGACATGTTTAAGCCGCGCTTCGTAAGGCCGATGCCTTTAGTCGGCTGCTTAGCCAGATGCTTTACTAAAACCTGAGCTTCTGAGGCCAAGTCCTCTGCGCCGTACACTTTGTAAATCATGCCGATCTCCAGCGCTTGCGCCGCGGTGATTTTCTCACCAAGCATCATCATCGCAGCTGCACGCTGCATTCCGACAAGGCGCGGCAAAAAGAAGGTTCCCGCCGTATCCGGAATCAGACCTACGTTGACAAATGACTGGATGAAAGACGCCTTTTCCGAGGCAAGCACGATGTCGCAGCACAACGCGAGGTTGGCACCCGCTCCCGCCGCAACTCCGTTCACCGCGGCAACAATTGGCTTCTCGGTATCGCGAATTAATCTAACAATTGGATTGTAACAGTCGCGCACAATGTCACCCAATTCGGGTGCCGGCTGACCATCTTTGGCCAGGACTGCATCGAGATCCTGCCCGGCACAAAACGCCCGGCCCTCGCCTGTGATCAGCGCGGCGCGAATCGTGCTGTCCTCCTTCACGGACTGGAGGATATCAATTAGCTCCTGAGCCATTTCGCGGTTGAAGCTGTTGAGCACATCTGGGCGCTTCAGCGTTATAATCGCCGCGCCCTCGCTTATTTCACAGCCAACTGTATTGTCACTCATTTTATCTGTTATCCGTTTTCTATTGCTGCTTAGAGGCCTCGTAGACGGGCAAGGTAGTCTACCAGGAGGGGTTTTAAGGTAAAGGCAAAGCGGATAAAAACAGGGACCAAACTTATCCGAGTTGTTTCCTCGGTTTTCGTTGATCTCTCGCAGTTAAAGTGGCAAATATCCTGACAGCTCATCAAGATTAGGTAGGAAAACTATGATTGAAAGTTCTTCTCAGCTGGCAGGTAAATCTATGACAAGCAGCAACAACGGAGGCCGGGCGGCCGAAGGAATTAATCCTGACTTTGATTGGAAAAAGATTGCCCGCCTCGTTCTAACCTCGCGCATGATGGATCACATTGAGGAGACTGAGCTCTATCCTAAGAAGGTGATGTATCAATTCTCCGCCCGAGGACACGATATGTCTCAGGTTCTCCTCGGAAGCCTGCTTACGCATCAACATGACGCTGCTGGCGCCTACTACCGCAGTCGGCCGCTGCTAATCACTCTCGGCCTGGAAATCGAAGATGCTTTGGCCGGACCACTTGCTATGTCCGGCGGCTTCAGCGACGGCAGAGACATCGGAGTAGTTTGTAACTTCCCTAATCCAGGCGGCTGCTCGGTGCTGCCGATGTCGGGCGACGTTGGTTCGCAGTACACTCCAATCGCCGGCTGGGCACAGTCTATTCTTTACCGCCAAAATGTACTGAAAGATTCTGCTTACGAAGGCGCGCTGGGCGTAGTTCTAGGCGGCGAAGGCTCGGTTGCAACCAATGGCTTTTGGTCTTCGTTAACTATGGCGACGACTTTGAAGCTGCCGATGTTGTTCTATATCGAGGACAACGGCTACGCCATTTCGGTTACCAGCGAAAAGCAAACTCCAGGTCAGAACATCGCCGACAATCTCGCTTCTTTTAAGAACCTGATGATTATCGACGGCGACGGCACGGACCCCGCCGACGCCTCAGTCAAGCTAAGCGAAGCCGTAGACTGCGTTCGCAGCGGTCAGGGACCGGCGCTGATTCGCCTGACTGTACCGCGCCTTAGCGGACATTCAGGTCAAGACACGCAGGCGTACAAGCCGGAAGGCCTGGTAGCTGAGGAACGCGCAAGTGATCCCCTGCTTAAGCTGCGCAGCTACTTAGTTCCCGAAGTATTCACTGAAAAAGAGTGGGAAGCGCTGGAGTCCGAAGTCGAGAAAGATGTGCGCAGCGCGCTTGAGGCAGCGATGGGCCGACCCGCACCGGATCCGGCGACAGTTACTAAGCACGCATTTTTCGACGGCGAGGTTCAGCAGCAGGGCGGACTGGCCACCGATGGCCACAGCTTCCCGGAGGAATCCGAGCTTCCGCATCCGCCGGAGCCGACTCGCACAAACATGCTGACAGCCATCAGAAAGACTCTGAGCTACGAACTTAAAACCAATCCTAAGCTGCTGGTGTTTGGAGAGGACGTCGGGCCTAAAGGCGGCGTGCACGCAGCGACGATGGGACTGCAGGAAGAGTTCGGTGAAGACCGAGTCTTTGATACCAGCTTGTCCGAAGAAGGAATCATCGGCCGAGCGGTCGGAATGGCATGCTCAGGGCTGATGCCAGTAGCAGAAATTCAATTCCGCAAATACGCCGACCCGGCGCAGGAACAGCTCAATAACTGCGGCACAATCCGCTGGCGTACCGCTAACCGATTCGCGGCACCGATTGTCGTTCGTCTGCCGGGCGGCTTTGCGAAGTGCGGCGATCCTTGGCACAGCGTATGCGGTGAAGTTCAGTGGACACACGCAGTCGGCTGGCAGGTGGCTATGCCGTCGAACGCCGAAGACGCTGTTGGATTGCTGAGATCTGCAATGCGCTCGAACAATCCGACTATATTTTTTGAGCATCGGCACATGCTCGATGCTCCCTGGGCACGTCGACCCTATCCTGGCGACTCTTTCGTAGTACCTTTCGGCAAAGCCAAGATAACTACGGCGGGCGAGGAAATTACTTTGGTCAGCTGGGGCGCAATGGTTGAGCGCTGCGAGGAAGCAGCGAAGAAATCCGGCAAGTCGGTGGAGGTTATCGACTTGCGCACTCTGTCTCCCTGGGACAAGGAAACCGTGCTCGAGTCAGTTAAGAAAACTCGCCGCTGCATAGTAGTTCACGAGGATACGATCGTTGCCGGATTCGGTGCTGAAGTTACGTCCGTCATTGCATCCGAAGGCTTTTTAAATCTTGACGCTCCGCTCGAACGTATGGCAACCCCTCAAGTGCCGATTCCGTATAACATCTCGCTAATGGACGCAGTCCTGCCGAGCGTGGACGGAATTGCAGCGAAGATTGTCGAGTTAGTTGAGTACTAGGATTGGGGCGATGTCAGAACTGATTGATATTGTAATGCCTGAGTCGAGTGATGAGGGCACAGAATCCGTCGTAGCAACTTGGGTGATTAAACCCGGTGAAGTCGTAAAAATCCACGACCCTGTTCTCGAAATCAGTACCGATAAGGTTACTGTTGAAGTTGCAGCTCCTGCCTCGGGCGTTCTTGCTGAAATTCTGATGGACGAAGGCGCTGAAGTTAAACCCGGTGACGTGCTCGGCAAAATGGAGCAGTTGTCCGAAGAGGCGCTGGCTTCCAAAACTTCTTCTGCCGGTGGCCCCGCTGCCGCAAAAGATGTAGAAGCTCCCGAAGCGCCGGACACAACAGTCGATCGCACCGCCGAACTAACACCGGCAGTCCGCCGCTTGGTCAAGCAGCACAACATTGACATCAATCTGGTCAAAGGCAGCGGCAAAGGCGGACGCATTACCGCAGATGACGTTGAAGCATATCTTGCGGGAGGAGCGGCAAGTTCAGCGGCTTCAACCCGGGTTCCGCACTCACCAATGCGCAAGAGTATTGCTGATCACATGGTCACAAGTATGCTCAAGACTGCGCCGCATGTTACTGCGGTTTTTGACTGCGACATGTCTGCAGTTATCGAACACCGCCAGGCAAACAAACAGGCGTTCGCCGATGAAGGCGTTAAGCTTACTTTTACTGCTTACTTCGTTCGTGCGGCGGTCGAGGCAATTAAAGCCGTCCCGCAGACTAACAGCCGCTGGCATGATGATGCGCTGGAAATTTTCGAAGACTGCAACATCGGAATCGCAACTGCTATCGAGAGCGGCCTTATAGTACCGGTCCTGAAGCAGGCGCAGGAACTCGATCTGAAACAAACAGCCAAAGCTTTGCAGGGAATCGTCGAACGAGCCAGAGATGACAAGCTAGATCCTGCGGAGGTCAAAGGCGGAACTTTCACAATAACAAACCATGGTGTCAGCGGCAGTTTGATCGCAACTCCAATTATCAATCAGCCGCAGTCAGCAATTCTGGGAATCGGCAAGCTCGAGAAGCGTGTAGTAGTGGACGAGAACGACCAAATGCAGATTCGGCCGATGCTGTACATAACATTGACAATCGATCATCGAGGCTTGGACGGCTTCCAAGCCAACACTTTCCTCTCTAAGTTCGTCGACACCCTTCAGAACTGGGGATACTAGCTCGAACCACTGTCTCCCGGCTCAAGGAATGTGTTAAACACTGTCGCAATCAGTTCGAATCCGATCGAACAGTCCGCCCTTGGCGCAAAATTTACCTATATAAAGCAGCTGTTTGCTGAAGCAAAAGCCCCCAGAACTTGACTAGAGAAAGAATGGTTTACAGGTAAGAATCTAGGGGCAAAACCATGCACGGCATAAGGACAGAACGAGGCTCTTCAGCGCTAACGACAATTTTCTTTGCGAATCTTTTCATGCTCGGCGTGCTCTGCGCCCTCGTTTGCATAAATGATTCTGTCGGCACTTCGCTAAATGACGCTGGACACTCAATCAGTAGGAAAGCTGCAAGCAACTAGTCTGCAGACATCGAAGCGGCGTCCCCTGCCGCATCGCTGAGCAGCGAGGCGCTATCGCCTTCGTCATTACCTAGAAATTCTTCTTTCAGCGTTGACCCTTTAATGCCTTCGGCAGCAATAAACTGCAGAAAGGTTTCCAAGCGGCGGTAAAACCTTTCGCTCTCCTCTTTGGTCCGGGCAAAAGGAGTTAGGCCGGGTGTTAAAGTCTGGGAGTGGAATACCATATTAAGATACTCCACCTTGTCTTCGCGGAGCCGCTTGACCAGTTCGATCATATCGTATGCACTGTAGACTTCAGGCGACAGCCAGACTTTGTTGAGCAGCCTTAAATGGTAAAGGATGCCGCCCACTCGTAGATATCTCAGCCAGCTTTGGGCGATGCTGCGGTGGCGGGCATGCGCCGCGCTGAAGTCCTTTTGCAAAAAGCCAATCGTCGCAGGCACTTCGAACAAGTCTACCGGCTCCTCATCGGGAAAGATTTCAGCTGTGTTGGGCCAATAAGGCTTTAACTCCAGCGATGAAAAATCCGGACCATAATCCGCCTTCCAGCTAATATAAGGAGTTATTGAGGTGTCGATTCGATAACCGTTTTCACGAATTGCTCGGGCAACATTATGGTCATAGCCCCAGCGTCCCGCGCGAAACGTCAGCGGCCGCACGCCAAACCGTTGCTCGATGCAGTCAGTCAGCGTTGCAATCTTTTGTTTTTGCAGCTCAGCAGGCAGATTGCAAAGCATTGTGTTGCTAAGCGAATTACTTTCGGTATAGGGCGGTGTTTCCCAGGGATGACAATGCGAGCCAATCTCGCAAGTTCCTGAATCCAGAAAGTCGCGCAGAGTTCCAGAAGCTTCGTCGTCAGTCGCGACTCGGTGAGAGACTAAATACGTCGGCCTGACTCCGCAGCTAACAAATAGCTCGTGAACTTTAGGCAACTGCCTAATATTGTTACAAGGACCATCGCTGACAGGCCGAAAATCGTCCCAATCATCGGCTTCCGTATCGACGGTTACAAACAACTTCATTTGAGCTTGTCCCAGAACTGCGATCCCGACCTGTATATTCCTAAGGCAATAGGCCAGGAATTTCTCGATTAACCCTTGTTACACATACCGAATTTACGAGCAACAGTGTAGCATACCCGGAACCATGAAAACTGAGCCGACAGCAGCTATCCCCGCGATACTTTTAGGAGAAGGTCTCTCTGTCCTTGGGGCAGCCAGAGCGCTTGGCGCCGCTGGAATCCCCGCTTTTCAGCTCAGCGCCGGCGCAGGAGTAGAGGCCAATTCGCGCCATCTGAGCCAGCTTGAGCTAGACCCTGCACCAAGCGCCAATGAAGGCTTGGAGCGGATTTTAGAGCGGGTTGCCCAAGACAAAGCAGTGCTTATCCCCTGCAGTGACAGGTGGGTAAACCAGATAGCTTCGCTCTCACCTGAGCTGCGCAGCCGCTTCCCATTCAGCTCTCCGGGACAGGAGATCGTGAAGACATTTACCGACAAGGCGAGCTTTTCGCGCCTGCTTAGTGAACATCAGATCCCACATCCCGAAACGCGGATCGTGAGCTCAATGGAGGATGTGGCAAGTCTCTCCGACGCTGACTGCGCACGGTTTTTCATGAAGCCCACTGATTCCCAATCGTTCTTTGCGCACTTCGGAAAGAAAGCTTTTGACTTCGAATCAGCCGCTCAGGCCAGGAGCCTGCTCGAAGAATGTGTGCGTAATAAGCTGGACGTAGTTCTGCAGGAGTATGTCCCCGGTCCGCCCTCCAATCATTACTACGTCGAGGGCTTTGTCGACCGCCGCGGTGAGATTTGTGCGGTCTACGCCAGACGCCGACTGCGAATGTATCCGGCGAGGTTCGGCAACAGCACTTCGATGGTCTCAGTGCCGACGGCTGAGGTCCAGGGGGCGGTTGAGTCGATGCGCAAACTCTTGAAAGCGGTAGCTTACCGGGGCATCTTCTCCGCAGAATTTAAGCTAGACGAACGAGACGCTGTTTATCGCCTAATAGAGGTTAATATCAGAGCTTGGTGGTTTATCGAGTTCGTTGCTGCCTGCGGAGTAAATACGGCTCAAATGGCATACTTGGACGCGCTTGAGCGTGATGTGCCTAAAATTGATTCTTACCGCATTGGTGTAAAAGAAGTTTATCCCTACTATGATATCCACTCACGCCAAGTCAGTGAAAACAACGCCGGTCTGGCGACCATTGTCCTAAGCTGGCTCGGGTCAAGGTGGTCAATGTTTTCTTGGTCTGACCCCATGCCTTCACTGGCCTGGGTCTGGAGTCGGCTAAAGGCAAGATTTGAGAAATAGTATTTAGATGGCATCAAAGCAGCTCGAATTAATATCTCTACCCAAAGAGCAGCATCCGGAATGGGACGCATTCGTTGCCGAACAGGAGGCTACCGGTTCTATTTACAGCTCCGCAGCCTATCTTACTGCGCTGTGTAAGAGCGCAGGCGGGACTTACTCGATTGCCGCGGTGCGCAGGGCAGGCGACCTGCTCGGAGGCATCGGGCTCTACAACACGGAAAAACATCATCACTCGATAGTAAGCAACAGACTGCTGCTTTACTACAACGGCGTCGTGCTTAAGGACGAACTTGTACACTCAGCCAATGCACAGTCGCAGCTGCTCTGTGTGCTCGACGGCCTGATAAACTGCATTCAAGCCGCAGATTTCGGCAGCATAGTGCTTCACTGTAGAAGCAGCGAGATTGATTACAGACCCTTCCTTGAGGCTGACTGGACCGCTGAACCCAGCTACACGTTTGTCGTAGATCTCAAAGATACTGAGAAACTATGGAAGGACCTCGACAAGAACGCACGCCGGCTTATAAGGCGCGCTGAAGATGCCGGAGTTGAGGTTCATGAAGACAATGACTTTGAGTCCTTGTACGCGATGCATTTTGAGACACACCAACGCAAAGGCGCCCCGCTGTATTTGCCGAAAGAGCGCTTCAAGGCTTACTCAGAAATGATCTTCAAAGAGAAACTGGGCAGTATTTTTACCGCCCGGCTCAGTGACGGCACACCCGCTGCATCTCAGCTCGTGCTGCATGGCCCACACCCGGGCAGCCACACAGTTTGCGCAGGTGCTGCACAAGAGCACCTGTCGACTGGAACCAGCTATCTGCTGCGCTGGAAAGCGTTCGAGACTTTGGCTGCTGCCGGATATGCCTACAACGACTTGACTGACGCCGCCCGCGGTTCGGTGAGTAGATTCAAATCCCAGCTCGGAGCTGAACTACGCATGAATATGGTTTTGCGCTCACCCGAGTCAGCAACGTATAACTTCGCCAAGTCCTTGGATCAGGGCTACCGTGGTTTGCGCTCAAGAGTCGGTCGACTTGTGCGGAGGGGCAAACAGTGAGCACCGACTGTTTCGCGGCCAGACTAGCAGAGTTTTTGAACGCGTATGCCGGTCCTGTTTTTACAGTTCCGGGAACTCAGAACATTTTTCTTCTGAACGAATTTTCCACCGCCGGCCTCGAGCTTGTAAACGGTTCCAGCGAACTGGCTGCCTCGTTTATGGCAAATGGATTTGCACGCACCGGCAGTAAACCGGCAGTGCTGATGACTATCGCCGGCCCTGGAATTACAACCGCTATTACAGGTATCGCGGAGGCGCACCACGATTCAGCTCCTATTCTCGTCGTAGTTGTTGAGGGACAGGATAAGCAAAGGCAATTCGATCTACAGCGACTCGATTTGCGTTCGATGCTTACTCCTGTTTGCAAGTCTTTCTTCTCAGTTGATGATTCGCAAAGTGCAGCGGCCGTCACTGCTGAAGCTTTTGCTGCGGTCACTTGTGGAGAGCCGGGACCTGTCGTACTCCACATCTGCGCTGAGTTATTGCATGAGCACTGTGCTCCGATTGAAATACCTGAGGCTGCTGCAGCGGCGTGTCCCGACTTTTCTCAGTTAGCGAAGCGAATTAAAGCTTCGCGCAAGCCGCTGTTTTTTTTAGGTGCCGGAGCGCTCGGCTGTGCGTCCGAATTGGAGGATTTGGCTGAGAATCACGGGCTACCGCTTGTGTTGAATACTTCCGGCAGAGGCATTCTCCCCGACTCTCACGCGAACAATTTGTCCTATGATTTCAGTTTTGGCGCAGGGCCGCGGATGCGCGCTTTATTTGAAGCGGCGGATCTGATCGTGGTCATTGGTGCCAAACTCAGCCACAACGGGACCGCCGGCTTTGACCTGCCGCTACCGAAAGACAAACTGCTGCGAATTGACACCGACCGAGCCGTGCTAGATGCGAATTATCCGGCATCTCTCAGCTTACAGGTCAGCGCCTTAGAGGCCGTCACGGGACTTGGCGCCTTACTCGGAGATTACCGAAGCTCCTGGAGCGACTCGGAGCTTGTGGAACGTCGGGCTGCTTTAGCAGACGAGGCAGCTTCTTTGGCGCCGCGCCCGCCGAAGCTTGCAGGTCTGCAAGCAGAGGATTTCTTTGGTTCACTTAGAAATGCCTGTTCGAGAGATACGTTGTTTTGTGCCGATTCAGGCTACCACCAGGCGTTGCTGCGCCAACACTTAGAGGTGTTTTCGCCGAGGACTCTGATAATACCTTCCGACTTTCAGTCGATGGGCTTTGGACTTCCGGCAGCGATCGGTGCGGCATACTCGCAGGGTTCTTCAAGGTGCGCTGCCGTGGTCGGCGATGGGGGATTTTTAATGACAGCGGCTGAGGTCGCCTGCGCCGTTCACAATCAGCTTAACTTAAGTGTGCTTGTTTTTCGGGACAATTGGTATGGCCTGATTCGCTTACAGCAGGCAGCAACATTCGGACGAACTCCGGCTACTGCCCTTCCCGATTACTCGGTTGAGAAAATCGCCGAAGCGTATGGAGCGAATTACATAAAACTTGATAACCCGACCCAGGGCGATTGGCAGAAAGTTTTTCCTAGATCCGGTGTGGTGATTGCAGAAGTTCCAGTCGGCAAGATGCCCGGTTTGGCGGCAAAACAGGCCGGCAGAGCCGTAAAAGAGCAAATTCGCTCAACACTCGGGCAGCAGACGATCGAAAGCTTGAAAAAGTTTTTAGGTCATTAGACGTGAAGGTAAAGAAAGTTTGTTACATCGAGGCCAATCAGGACGGCACTGTCGGCGGCTCTCACTACTGCCTGTTGGATCTGCTTAGGCACTTAGACTCCAGCCGTTTTGCAGCGCACTGCGTTTTCTACCACGAGCACCCGCTAATAGACGCGTTTAAGGAGGTTTCTGAGGTCAGCGTTTTGGCCAAGCCCTCAGGGCTCAGAATTCCAGGAAGACTCGGAGCAAACCCGCTCGTGCGAGCGTTTCAACGTAGCGTTAATGCAGTGGTATTTCGGCCGCTTGAGTGGTTCAAGGTGCGCCGCTGCCTGCGCCGAATCGCACCGGACATTCTCCACCTAAACAATTCCCCTACTGCCTGGGCTTGGATCGCCAATGCCCGCTCGATGCAGATTCCAGTTGTCTCGCACATTCGCGGCTGCTGGACACTGACCAACAGACACAAGCAGCTCGCCAGAAACTGTGAGCGTCTGATAGCAATTTCTGATTTTATCGCCCGCGACGTTCAGCGACAAACGGGTCAACTCAATAACATCACGACGATGCTCGATGGAATTGATGTCGCACAGTTTCTGTCAGCCAAGCGCCGCACCAGAGAAGAGGTATTGCACAGCCTCGATTTGCCCCAGGACTGCGCTCTGATTGGCATTGTCGGCAATATCAAGCGCTGGAAAGGACAACACATATTCCTCAAGGCACTGGAGCAGCTCGTAAGAGACGACGATAGAATCAGAGGCGTGGTTGTAGGCGGTGTTTCAAGTATTGCCGATGACAATCTTTATCACAGCGAAGTGCTGCTGCTGGCAGCGTCCGATGCCCTTTCGCCCAAAGTGCGGTTTACCGGTTTCACTCAGGATGTGTCGTCCTTAATGGACGCGATGGATATTTTCGTGCACGCCTCGACTGAGCCGGAGCCGCTGGGCCGTGTGATTGTTGAGGCCCAGCTCCTAGGCAAGCCTGTAGTCGCCAGTGCGCACGGCGGCCCTCTGGAATTAGTGACTGATGGTGTAAACGGCTTCCTAGTTCCTCCGAGCAACAGCGTTTGTTTGGCAGAGGCTCTGGAAAAGCTTCTCGCCTCAGAAGATCTTCGCCGCAACATTGGAAACACAGCTGCCGAGTCTGCCGCTGAGAAGTATGATATTCGCAGCTATGCGGCAAAAATCATGCGTCTCTACGATGAACTGGACTAGACTGCTTGTTTGTCTCGGTCTCATTCTTGCGGCTATTCCTGCAGGAGCAGAAGACCTGTACGTCACACCTAGCGCGCGCTCATACCAAGAAAGCTTTGAGAAACCTCAGCGCACAATTACCTCAGCGGAAATTGCGCGCAGCTCCGCTAAGACTTTAGATGAAGTGCTCCGAATTATTCCGGGATTCGGTCTATTTCGCCGCAGCAGCAGCGACACCGCTAATCCAACCACCCAGGGAGCCAATCTGCGTGGAATAGGCCCCAGTGCAGCAAGCAGAGTGTTGGTGCTGCTCGACGATGAGCCCCTGGGCGACCCTTTCGGCGGCTGGATCAACTGGAGCAAAGTCCCGCTGGAAGATATCGAGCGAATTGAAGTCTATCGAGGCGGCGGTACTCAGCACTACGGAAACTTCGCTCTGGGCGGAGTTATTAAGATAATCTCCAAACCACTCAATAAGACTTCTGCGGAGCTAAACGCAGAAATCGGAAATCACGATACCGAGCATCTAAACATTGCCGCCATAGAAAGCTCAGGCCCCTTGGCCGTTGCCGCCTCCGGCCGCTACTTCGACACAGGTGGATACTACGTGGTCGCTCCTGAGAATAGGGGCGCAATTGACCGCCGAGCGACATCTAGAAGCTCCGCGCTTCGGCTCAGAGCCTCCGCGGGCACGCAGAAGGATGCCCTACTAAAAATCGCCGCGCTTGTATTTGACGAGCATCGCAGCAACGGCACTCCACTGACGGACAACCAAACTCAGTCGGCGCGATTCTCTGTAAGTCTGGAGCGGGAAGTCAGCAGCGGCACTTACTGGAAACTGCAGGCTTATAATGAATTTCAAACCTATAAAAGCCGATTTTCGTCGCAAGCCGAGGACAGAAACAGTGAACGTCCGGCACTCGATCAATTCAGCGTGCCGTCTAGAGTCAGCCAGATAAAATTCACTTTGCAAAGCGAACTGCGGCCTGAAACCATTTTGCACGGGGGGATTGAATTCTCAGAGACGACAGGAGAGACCAACGAAAAGTTTTTGTTCGAGGGAGGCAGGCCCACACGCAGTCGACAGGCGGGGGGCACAGAGCGAATCTGGAGCATCTACGCCGCGGCACAGGAGCAGGCATCCGAGTCACTGTCTTTGGGAGCCGCGCTAAGGTTCGACTACATTCAGTTTCTCGATGGATTTTCGCGAATAAATAAGACGGCGAGCGGTGAGATGCTAACTCAGGACCGCTTTAACTCACGCTCCGACACGGTTCTCTCGCCGCGAATTCACGCTTCGTATGAACCGCTGCCCGGTGCGCTGTTGCACGGCTCTGCATACCACACAATGCGGGTACCCACGCTTAACGAGCTCTACCGGCCTTTCAGAGTAAGAAACGACATCACCACTGCCAATGCCAATCTAGATCCGGAAACTCTGATCGGAGTCGACGTCGGTGCAAGCTTCAGCGGAAGCGGCCTTGGAGCTGCGGTCACCTTCTATTCGAACTGGATCCGCGATCTAATCGCCAATGCCTCAGTCGGCCGAGGCCCCGGCGAGATAGCTCCCTGCGGATTCGTTCCATTAAACGGTGTTTGCAGACAGCGAGTAAATTTAGATCAAACCTTAGTATTTGGGATTGAAGCCGAGGCATCATACAGCCCTGCGGCAGCTTGGCTAGCCGAACTGCAATACGCATTTAGTGAAACAGAGATACTAGATGCCGGAGAAGGCAGCGATTTAAACGGCAAGGAGCTGGCACAAGTTCCGCAGCACAGTTTATCTGCTGCTTTGACCTACGATAACGCTGATCTAATTACCACACGACTTCAAGCACGCTACACAGGCAAGCAATATGAAGACGACTTAAACACTCTTACCTTGGATGATTTTATCACTGTCGATGTTTTCCTCTCACGACGCATGGGAAAAAACACCGAGATACTCGCGTCTGTTCAGAATCTGTTTGATGCAGAGATTGAAACGGCGAAGACTGCCGATGGCATAACGAGCATCGGCAGCCCCTTAAGTTTTACGCTTGGGTTGCGAACCAACTTTTAGTTCTCACCCTTTACTGCATATTTACTGGCGATAAGATGATCCAGGCTGAAGCGCCCTGCTCCAGTTACGACCAGACTGAACAGCATAAGCAAATAGTAGAAAGGTATTTCAAATCCGTTGTCCGAAGCGGCAAAGCCATTACTCCAGTGGACCGTGCCGATTGCTACGAGCATCGTCACCATCAACGGCACTGAAATAAAGCGTGTCGCCAAGCCGAGGGCCAACAAAAACACCCCGGCCAACTCAGTGCCCGTCGCCAAATAAGCATTCAGTTCAGGGAATGGCAGGCCCAAACCCTTATCAAACCACTGAACGATATCTCCAAAATTATTCAGCTTCTTAAATGCAGGGCCGTAGAAGCCGTAAGCAAGTACCAGACGAAACGCCAGAGGCGGTAGGTCCTTCAGTTTCGAAGCAAATTCAGTATATAACGCAGCAAGTTTATGAATCATTTGGCGCCCCTCATCAGCAGCAGTTCTTAACAATCTGACCTTAGTCAGCCATTCGCTCAAAACCTTTCAATGTAAATGATTTTTTCACATAAAATCTGCATTTTCTGGTATTTAATACCGTCCGCCGATAGGCTTGAGTGCAAAACAAAGATTGCTGGGAGAACGTATGAGATCCTTTATTTACCTTTCTGCCGTTTTCTTCGCAGGAATGATCGCAGCGCCTGTTCAGGCGGAACAGCTCGAAGAAGGGATTATCGTAAACGAAAAAACTGCTTCCTGTGCGTATTTCGGCCGAGGTGACGAGTGTATGATCTTTCAAGTCCCACAAGGATGGACGGCAGTATTTCCCGCTTGGGATGAGGCGGCTAAAAAGTCGTTCCTTATTTTTAACGGCAAGCGTTGTGAGGTCACGACCAGCAGCTGGAAAGCCTGCTGCGAGATGTTCGGGTTAAAGTTCACTACGGGACTAGTGTTCGAAACGAAACCGGGCAGCGCCGGCTCCGACCCCGAGATCTGCGGACCCTAGGCGAACTGGGAATCAATCTCTGTTTAGATTGCGCCCCGGGCTGGTTGGTCTGTAGATTCAAATTATGAGCGAATCACCCCGGACTTTCCAGGAACGTTTTGAATCTTGGACTGACAATTTCTCCGCTGTCTTAGCCGGAAGTTTCACTCCGTGGCTTCAAACTACATCGATCGTTCTGGTTATTTGCTTAGTTTTGCTCCAGGACCTGCAGGCCGATCCCGACCTGTTCGCACGAGTCGCAGTTGGTCGGCTTGTTGAAATAGCGGGCGGCGTCATTATAAAAGACCCGTTTTCGTATTTGCCGACTCACGAAGTTTGGTACGATCACGAGTGGCTTGCCGGGGTGGTTTTCTACCGTATTGCGGCGGCTTTCGGTGATTATGGATTGTTTGTTTTCAAGCTGTTGATTTGTTGGCTGACGGTCTATCTCCTGATAAAGGCGAGTGAGGTCTATGCCGAGAGCAAGCACCATTCTTACTTGCTGGCCGGCCTGGGATTGTTTGCCTACGCCTCTATCTGGGGGACTACCGTCCGCTCCCGAGTATTCACTTTCTTGTTTCTAGCGCTGCTATTGTACGGTGCCGCTCTTTTTCGAGTTAAGCGCCGCGCTCGCCTGCTTTGGCTGCTGCCTCCGATGATGTTCGTTTGGGCTAACACGCACGGCGG
>JAUIIP010000291.1 GCA_030431555.1 bacterium | reverse complement strand
TGCCGAACAAATGCTGGATGCCGAGAGATTCGAAAAAGCTGACCCCGCTGCCGTTAACTACCCAGAGGACCAAAAAGCTGGGAACTGCCGCACCGATAAGAAACGCGCTCTGGCTGCAGAACATTCTGAAGCCCGTCAGCGAGGTGCGTTCGTCGTAGTCGTTGGTGATTGCTGCTGTTAGCGAGGTGTAGGGGACAAAAACGACAGTTAGACATGTATTAAAGGCGATCAACGAAAGAGTCACATAGATAAAAATGGAATTCTGACTTTCGAACTCCGGAACAACCCAAAGCGAAAAATAGGCAAGCGCGTAAGGTATCGCGCCGAATAGCAAGTAAGGCAGCCGCTTTCCCCATCGGGACCTGGTATGGTCAGTAACCCAGCCCATAACCGGATCGGTCACGGCATCCCAAGCTCTGCCGATCATAATTGCCACCCCTGCAAGAAAGGCGCTGAGGCCTGCTACATCGGTCAGGTAGATTAGCAGCCAAAATCCGACGGAAGACACCGCGAGACCGTTGCTCACGTCACCCAGGCCATACGCGACCTTCTCACGCCGGCTTAACCCGGGGCTTTCGTCTTTAGTCAGTTCATTTTGGGACATTTCCAGCCAAGTAAACCACAGGGGAGAGCCATGGGATAGTCAGCAAATGCCGAATTGAATCCGTTGAGTTTTTCTCGTAGCATGTCAGGCCTTAATAGGAGGACGATATGAGATTTTCACACCCTATCTTAGTTTTGTTTTTGTTGGTGTTTGTGTCGGCAGGCTGCCAGCGCTCAAACGGCGAGAAAAGTTCCGGCAAGGTCGTCGCAAAGATAGAGAAGCCGCTTGTTAGCGACAAAGCAAAAGATGCCAAGAAGGTCGAGCCTGAATCGCGACAGCAAGATGTTGCAAAAACAGAGCCGACTCAGGCTAAGAAAGAGGGTTGGCCGAAAGTAAAGCCGCTGGCAAATGTGGAAACAAATGTAACAGAGGAAAAGCAGGACAAGACTTCGGAGCCGGAAGAATCCGCAGCAGAAGATGCTGTTGCAGATGAGCAGATCACTCTTAAGGATGTTCAGAGAAAAACTAAAGAGGCGATCATCACCATCGAAGCTTACGTGGCATCGAAGGAACGAGAGTACCACCAAAAGATCGACGCGCAGTTTAACCGCTTCGATCAACGCTTGACCAGATTGCGCGAGTCCGCGCGCAAGCTTAGCGAAGAAGCGAAGAAGCGGGTTAGCCACGAGGTGCGCGAATTGCAGGCAAACCTCGAGAACACGCAGCAAAATTTGCTGGGAAAACTGGAAGTTTCTAACGAGGATGACGTTAAGCAGCTTGAGCAAAATCTGAATCAGATGGTTGCGCAGATGGAACAGTCACTGGCTAAGGTGAAGCCCTAAGTGAGGCACCCGAAATGAGTCAGCCCTCTGGTTCAATACTTTTAGGAAAGGCCGGCGAACAAGCGGTTGAGCTGAAGCTTCCGCTGGCCAATCGCCACGGCTTGATAGCCGGTGCTACTGGTACCGGTAAGACTGTTTCGCTCCAAGTTCTTGCGGAGGCGTTCTCTCGCAGCGGTGTTCCGGTGTTCACCGCCGACGTGAAGGGGGACCTTTCAGGTCTCGCAGTAGCCGGTGCCGGTTCAGATAAGCTCGAAGCGCGGGTACAAAAGCTCAGTCTCGACGGCTTTTCGCACGAGGGCACACCAGCCTTGTTTTGGGATCTTCACGGCAAGAACGGCCATCCGATTCGTACGACCATTTCTGAGATGGGCCCGCTGCTTTTAGCCCGACTATTGGATTTGAACGAGACTCAGGAGGGAGTGCTGCAAATCGCGTTTCGCATTGCAGACGAACAAGGTCTACTGCTGCTCGATTTAAAAGACTTGCGAAGTATGCTGGCGCATCTTTCGGAAAGCCGCAGTGATGTTCAGAAGCTTTACGGAAATGTTTCTCCGGCGAGTATCGGCGCAATTCAGCGCCGTCTGTTGGTGCTTGAGGAGGCCGGCGGAGATCTTTTCTTTGGCGAACCAGCACTAAAGCTGGACCATCTAATGCAGCACGACTTCTCGGGCAGGGGCGTGGTTAGCATTTTGGACGCGACGTCGCTTATGTCGAATCCAACGATATACTCGACTTTTTTACTTTGGCTGCTGTCCGAACTGTTTGAAGAGCTGCCGGAGGTCGGTGACATCGACAAGCCGAAGCTTGTCTTTTTCTTCGACGAGGCACACTTGCTGTTTCGAGACGCACCGAAAGCCTTACTTGAGAAAATCGAGACGGTGGCTAGGTTGATTCGGTCTAAGGGCGTCGGGGTGTTTTTTGTTACCCAGAACCCCCAGGATGTGCCGGACTGTGTTTTGTCACAGCTAGGAAACCGAATTCAACATGCGCTTCGCGCCTTCACTCCGAAGGATCGAAAAGTAGTGCGGGCTGCAGCAGACAACTTCAGGTCAGACGGGTCGATCGATGTTGAGTCTGCAATCACTCAGCTTGAGATTGGCGAGGCACTTGTCTCGACTCTAGACGGCAAAGGATCGCCGGGAGTAGTTGTGCGTACGCTGATCTGTCCGCCAAGGTCGCGGATGGGCCCGACGACTTCTGCCGAGCGCAAAGAGATGCTTCAAAGGTCCCCCCTGAAGGGAGTTTACGAAGAGGTAGTCGATCGTCACTCGGCTTACGAAATGCTCAAGGAGCGCCGGGCTGAATCTGCTGAGCCGGAGCCTCAGGCAGAGAAAAAGAAAACCTCAGGCTATAAACGCCAAAGCTACGAAGAGGCGTTTTTCAAGTCCTTAATTCGCAATATCGGCGGCACTCTGGGCCGCAGAATAATGCGCGGTATCTTCGGCACCGCGAAATAATCCGTCATCTGGGCTATAATCACGGCTTTTTTGTGTGTTATGTCACCGCACATAAAGCTGAAACTGCATAATATCCTTGGCACATACTGCTCTTTAGAAATGCTTATGGGAGAAGTGAAGGAGAACAGATCCTAAAAGGTTCTCTAATTTCAGAGGTTTACAAACCGTTTCTTTCCGACTGTTCGCTTGTTGTCTGCGGAATACTCGAGTGAGTGCTCCGTGGGCAATGACGCCGCAGATTTTACCCTGGAAAGGAACTTCCGATGAATGGCATCAATCCGATTGGCGGTGGTGGCGGATGGCGCGATTACGATTACAGAGCGCCTGAGCCGAGTCCCGCCGAGCGTGCTGAAATCCAGCAGCGCCAGGCACAGGTCGACGCCAAGCGGGCAGAGGAAGCTCGTCTCGCTGAGACCAACCGTCTGGTGAGAGTCTTCGCCGCTGCAAAAACGGACCATGTGAACGCCCTTGCCGCTCTCGAGGAGCAGGGACGGATCGTTGTTCGTTTGCAGTCCGAAGCCGCCGAAGCGACTGAGCCCAAGGGCTTCGTCGAATCGATTCTTGCCGGGCTGCTCGCGCTGCTCGGCCTGTCTCCCGCCGCTAGATTGGCAAGTGCGCTGCGAACGCAGAGCGCCATCAAGCAGCGGGAACTCGAAGCTCGCAGGCTGCGTCGCAGAAGGTATTCAGAAGCCAGCAGTTCCGCTGCCGGACACTATGGCTACCACTGGGACGCGCTTGACCGAGAAGATTGGGAAGGCAGGAGCTTTCAAGACGATGGAGGGCTTTAAAATTGAGCACCTCCGGCCGCAAGCTGTGCTGCGCATTGGAGAAGAGGTTTGTAAAAACCGGAATCCCGATAGGGTTTCAACAGAGCGATCTGTTCTTCTCCAGTTGTCCCTTAAGTTGTCCTTCTGTTGTCCATATACAGAAAAATAGCATCAGCAGGTGCTTGCGGCCTTAAATCAGGCTCTGTAAACTTTCGTGGTTTGCAGAACCTGTGAGGTGCATATGAATTTCATTAAATTGTTGTTAGCCGCTACTTTGGTAGCTTTTATTGCCGCGTGCGCTACGACCGAAAGCACGACAGAAACTTTCGGGAACACCACCGAGGCTTCTACCGGATTTACATCCAGCACTAGTCCC
>JAUIIP010000030.1 GCA_030431555.1 bacterium | reverse complement strand
CTGGGAATAAACCTCATCGAAAATGGAACGAAACAGCGCGACATTAATCTCGCCGTTATCGTCTACTGTTCTCCCGGCCACGGCCGCGAGAACTCTCGAGGTATCTACAAGCGGGTCTTCTGTAGACTTTCTGTACTGAGGTTCGAGATCGCTGATAATCCAGTCGATCAGCCAGTAAAAACCGACCCCCACGACTACCAGCAGGCCAATCATAATGCGGGTGCGTATTCTCACTCTTCTTCCTGAAGTGAATAACCGACGCCGCGGTGTGTGATGATCGGATCGAGCTCGGGAGTAACTCGCTTTAATTTTTGCCTGATAGTTTTTATATGAGTGTCGACCGTTCTTTCGAGACTCATGTCAGGCTCTTCCCACGCAAGCTGCATTAGCTGCTCTCTGCTGTAGACGCGGCCAGGGCTGCGAACGAGTATTTTCAGGATCCTAAACTCGTATCTGGTCAGGTCAAGCTTTTCACCCTGATAAGCAATTGCATAAGCTGCATCGTTCACACTAAACCGAGAATGCTCAGCGGACCGCTCCGGCGGGTCCGACTGCTGACTGCGCCTCAGGACCGCGCGGATCCGCGCAACCAGCTCACGTGGACTGAATGGCTTTACCACGTAGTCGTCGGCACCAAGCTCAAGACCGACTACCCGGTCAATCTCCTCAGCTCTCGCTGTAACGAAAATAATCGGAACCGCAGAAAAGCTGCGAATCTCGCGCGCAACATCGAAGCCGCTGGCATCCGGCAAGCCCACATCAAGCACAACCAAAGCCGCAGAGCCTGTGCGAAGATGCTCCAGACCGGCTTGCGCCGTGTTGCACCAGCTCGCCTCGAAACCTTCAGTCGATAAGGCGTAAGTGATGTTGTCAGCAATCGAAGGCTCATCTTCGATTATAAGTATCTGCTCAGCCACAGTTTTTGTTCCCTGCTAAGCCACAAAAAACAGTGTAAATTTGTAGATTTTCTGAAGCACGTGTCCGCTTTCCCCTGATTAGAGGATAACTGAGGGGAACAATCATGACACGTATAAACAGATTACGACAGGATGAGGCAGGCAGGTTTCCATATGAAATCCTGATTCTGATAGTTTTTGGCATTACCATGCTGCACGGCCTGATAAACGCCAGCAATGACATAGGCTCGAAAATGGGTCAGCAAAATAGCAAGAGCTTCGATCCGATTGAGAACGCCAAGGAGTTTGCTTGGTCACTTTTTCAAGCCAACTAACAGACTGGCTAGAACACACCTCAAACACGCCAAATTGTGAAGGAACCGACAAATCACGAACCGTTGAGCGCGCGTGAAAACCTTCGAAAAACCGATTGGCATAGCTGAAACAAAAAGACCTAGAGTGATGCGACACGACCCGATTACCGTATCGCATCACCCCGGTCCATTCACTGCTGCTAGTGTTTGCGTTGCCATTGGTTGGTAGGCCTCCTTGGTTTGAAGTCAGACTTTAAGCCGTTTAGGCCGCGAAACGTGCAAGCACGCTGCGCATCTCGACTGCCTCGGAGACAGCACTCCACACCTCGTCCAAATCAGGGAACTCGCTGATGGAGGCAACGTCCTCCAGCGCAATGTCCATGACATGTACGAGATAGTAGGCAATAGCCCAGCCGGTCGCGCGCAGCCTCATCTCGTCAGAGGTGATACCGCGAGCAGCCCGCTCAAGCTCTTCGTTCGACATCATGCCGGCAAGTTCCAAAATCTGGAACAGATCCGCGTTGAAGCCGTCGTCGAACTCAAGCATGTGGGCCATACCTTCCTCGAACCAGCGCGGGGGCTGGACATCGAGGTCACGCAGCCTGGCGTGAAGCAGCTCGTGGGCAAAGGTATCGATCACGCGCGCCGCCGGAAGCGACACGGCGACCTTGATCTGCCCACTATCCACCCAGCATAGACCCAGAATCATCAGACCCTCCGGAAGACCGTCGGCCGTGATCGAACCCGGCACGAAGATCTCCACACGCTGGTCAAACTCTCCAAGCAGCGCCTCAACGCGCTTGAACGAGTCGTCAACGTGCTCGAGGATGAGCTCCAGGGGCACCCGCTTGGTGAACCAAGCCGGGTAAATCAGGGTGAACTTCTCGTCCTCGATTACGATCATTCGATCATCGAGAGGGCTCGGCGAACCGTCCTCCTGCATTGGAGCAGGGGGAACGAGGAAGTGATACTGCCCATGGGCAGACTCTTCAGGAGACCCGTGAGCGTGCTGACTTACTCCGACACGCGAAGAAGTCACACAACCCACCAACTGAATACAAGCAAACAGTGCAGCAGCAGCACGCAGAATAGAGAGGCGAAACATCCGCCACCTCCTTTGAAAAGGAACCTTGCCAACTCACTCCTTCCCACCGTGAGAAAGAGCTATTGGCCGGGACTTGACTGCAGAGGACCTGCAATCAGACAGAAATCACTTCGGACTCCATCCCAGAACCAAACCTCCGTTTAGCTCAAGGATGAAGTCCGGCAGACAAGTCTCAAAAGTTCAGCAGTGCCGCTGAGAAAAATCCATTGATTTGTCGGATCCTTTATCTGGGCGCACGTGTGGCGCTGCGCCTCATGCGCTCAGATAAAGACTCGTAAGATGATCAAAACACGGAGCCGCGCAGCTTAGCTGCGCAGTGCAAAAAGAAATGTGTTTGAGGTGTGCTCTACTCGAAAAGAACCTGACAAAGACCTATCCCCTAAAACCGTCTAGGACGGAAAGTTCCAAAATGATTTGTTTGGAACAATGCTTAAGAAGCCGGTTGTTACTTGATGGGTTCAAGTAAAATGAACTTTCGCTTTGAAAAACTTCTGGCCGCCAACCTACTATTTTCATCACAAACCGAAAGCTTGCGCAACGTAGATAGAATGAATTTGCCCCGTCCGCACCGCGTCGGAGTACGTAGATTTGTCTATAAATATCCCAGTGTTAGCGAATTGATGCCGCGAAGATAAAAGGCTATTTAAGTGCTTGGTCCGATCATAACGATTATAAGAAGCAGACGGGTTTTATTTTTCCCAGCAACAAGGTCTAGGTGAAAGACAAGTTGAAAGTATTGCTCGTGGACGACGACAAGTCGTTCGCTAAACTTGTTTCAATACGTCTTAAGAATTGGAATGAGTCTATAGATATCGACACTGCGCACGATGTTGCCTCCGCGCGCAAACTGCTCGACAACGATTCAGTTGATTACCGCCTTGCGATTCTCGACAACCACCTGCCCGACGGCAGCGGATACCAGATAATGGATCACAGCGGCCTTGAGAATGCGGCAGTATTATCGGTAAGCTCCGACGATGCGCCGGAACTGCCTGCGCAAAATGTCCGTGCCGGCGCGCACCACTTTCTTGAGAAGCGCAATATTTCTGCACCGCTGTTTATTCCTCTCGTTGAAGCTATCCTCGAGCGCAAGCGCCTAGAAGAACAGATGAAAGAAACTGCAGTGAAAACTGCGCGGCTTGAAACGATTAAAACACTCGTCGCCACTCTGCGCCATGAAATCAATAATCCGCTTGGTGCGGTAATCGGCGCGGCCTACCTGCTAAAGCACGAGGGGCAGCTCGAAGAGACGCAAGTCGAAGCCATTAAGCTAATTGAGCGCAGCGGCAATCGCATCAACCAGGTCCTCCAGCAGCTCTGTGAAGCCGCTGAGCTTGAGGAAGTCACCAAGGCCAACGAACGCGTCTTTCAAGTCCCCGGCGACGAACCCTGGCCCGAGAAAAAGAAGCTCGAGTAGCTTTATTCCCTGTATTCGAGATAGCGTCGGATGTCGGACGAAAGCATTACGAATAAACGTCTTTCCCATCTAGAGTCCGAGATTGATAGCCTGCGAAAAGACGATATCCGTCAGATTGCAGACGAGTTAAGGCAGCTGCGCAGTGCTCTGTGCAGTCCGGAGGCTATCTGGAACGGCGAAAAACCCAAGGTTGAGTTTCAGGTATTCGTTCGAAAGGTTAACAGTGAACGCAAACCTTTCGTATTCGAACTATCTGGTGCAATTGAGCAATTATTTAAAGCCTCAGCAGTTCGTGGCTGCATACTACTGGCGTTATTCCTAGACTTGCAGGATCGCTCCTCCGGTGGCCGAGGCATTATAGATCCTATATCCCGTATAAAAGAGCTTTACTCTCAGCTGGTTGGCACGAAAGACGATGACGATAATGTGCTCAGCAATATACGTGTGGCTCTATACCGATTCGAACTTTATCTGTCCGACACCAGCATATTAAATGGAGGTTCGCTTGAATTAAAGTTTGACCAAGAGAGCTGTAGGTTGATTCCGGCGGAGGACCGGTTATCAATTGAAGACATCAATGTAAATGTTGTTTGTGGAGATTACACACTGTCTCGATTACTTGAGGCGTTTCTTAATACCTCACCCTTACAGAAGGTCAGAAAATCAAGAGCGCTTCACGTAGGCAGTGAACCTGCTGCCCAAGACAGGCTGCTCCTCGAACTATTTGATCATAAGTTGCAGGTACGCGAAATTGGACTTTTTTACCGCTTTTCGATTCATAGCTTTCCGGTCCACATCCTCGAAAAGATAGGCGTCTCAGATAACAGAATAAAGCGCGCCAAGTTAGTGCAGGATGGCTATGCCAGCAACCGAGTACAATTCAAAGAGATACTAAGTCGTCAGTCGGTCAAAGACTATCTCCAGCACGATCCCACTAATAACCAAACCAAGTTAACTAAAGCTGACTACAAAGATCATCTCCGTTTTTTATTATCCCTCGTAAACGATACGAACAATTATAATTTGGTATTAACAGACGCCTTCTTTCCGTTTTACATCACGTCTTTCCACCTCGGGTCGATAAACTCTTATGAGAGCTTTACTTTATTCTTCGGCCCACCCACGGATACCACAAGTTTACAAACTGGCTCCTTAGCGATTTGCAACAGAGCCGTCGACGAGAGCATTCGCAGCGGGGTCATACGTTGGGTAGAAGATCACCCGAGCACGACGCACGACAAACGCTTAGTTTCCAAAGAGTTAAGTGAGCTCCTTGACCAGTTGTAGCGCAGTTTCATAGCTGAGCATTAGAAAATTCTAGCGAAATTATAGCCTCAAATAGCGAATGCCGTATTGAGCCGAAATGAACACTCCTGCACTCTCCTCATATCGAAACAGGAGGAAAACATGAGTAGTGATAAATCTTCCCGCCACCTCATACTAGACTTACGAGACATCAACTTGCGAGACGTCGAACGAGCAACCGCACAACCTACAGATACCCCTAATGATATTGCTCAGAAGATAAGTGAACTCGTAGAATCCATAAACAACGCATTACACACGCCTACCGATACGCGTCCCACATTGATTCCATGAACGCGCTGCCGTAGGAGCCGCCGTCGGTGTTGGAGCCGTGAAGGCTTGGATAGCGACCAACGCCGTCTGCAGGATTGCTGTCGAGCGCACCCTCTCCGTTAGGCGCATATGGGTCAGGCTGAGTCCAAGCCCCAAAACTTACCCAGCGATCGACATACTCCTGTAGGTTGACGTTGTTCCAGAGCGCGCTTAGTTCAGGCATCAGGTTAAGCGCCAGTGCTGCCCCCTTCCAAACCTTTGAGTTGCAGCAATATTGATAGGAGCCACCGGGAGTCTCTCCTCCGTCGATATACTGATACGGGTCGCGGCAGGTTCTGGAACCGCCGCTGGTAAGTTGGTTATACCAATACATCGACTCCGAGCAGGACTGTCCGAAAAGCACCATTCCATTAACCGAACTACGGTAAACCATTCCGTCTTCGCTGAACTCTCCATTGTGCGCCGCAAAAACGGAGTCCTTCATCGCTTGGTTGTCGAGCATAAGTGCTGCGAAGGCGAGCGGCAGCTTGCGGCCATTAGCATGGCCTCCATTAGCCTCGAAAGTTAAACCGCCGTAGCGCATGTTATAAAGATCAATTCCATATTGGACATAAGCAATCAGCGCCGGGAGCTTATCTTCGACTGAGTCGTTCAGCATTAAGCGCAGCGCAGCGACCGCCGTGTCTCTTGCTATATCCGCACCGTAATCCGGCATGTTATCCTCAGGATGCATGTGCCGACCGGTCCAATTAGACTTGTGATCAAGCTGGACTTCTCCGAAACGATTTCTAATACTTTCTAGGCTTGGAGTATTTGCCGGTGGTGCGAGACTAGGCAGCAAATCGGTCCGTAGGCCCGAGGTGGAAAACTGAAGCTTGTTTGAACCGAAATACGGAGGCCTAAAGAATGTCGCACCGTTGCCCGGCGGAGGCTCGGATACGACCGTCAGCACGGCAGCCTTCTTCAGACATGGCCTGCAGCCGGTATCCGAATAATCCACACTTACACTCTTAACTATCGACTGATTCGGACCAGCTAGATAAGGAAGCGACGGCACTTTAGAGCCATCGAAGTGCGCTACTCGCGAGTCAAATCCCTGATAAGTTATGTCATGAGGATTTACTTCCCAACCATTGTGAGTCCCATCAAAATCCGGGGAAATTCTTGTAATCCGCACACCGCCGGTATCCGGGTCCGCCGCCACCCAGTAGTCGCCGTTAGCATACTGACCGACAACATGCGGACGGTCGAACGTCCAAGTAACACCGTGCTTTGTTACGGAGGAAACGGAAGACGAAGGCCCGCCGCAGGACTGAGATGTCCCGCCTGAGTCGACTACGGCTGTCGGCAAGTTCATTATGTAGCCGATTCCTCCCTGACTGTGTGGATAGACTCGCAGCAGCTCCGCGCTAACTCGCCCTGACGCGCTAGGTAGAGAAAGCAAGCTCAGGCCAACTACATTCTGGCCTAGATTTTCATGAAATCCGTGGTCGCTGGTACCTCCAGCAGAAAGCCCAACTGCGCGCTGGGCGGCTGCGCAACCATTCTGCGCATATACATTCACAGATCCGTTTTGTGCTGCAGTAGTCCCGTTGAACGACTTGTGCCAATTCGCTGCCTGCCAGAAAGTATTTACAAACCCCAGCAGCTCGTAAGAACCCTCGTTTAGCTCTGGTCCCGGCTGAGTAGCGTAGGCCCACTCGACCTCAGGAGTTCCGGTGTACAAATGTCCGTACATCGCGCTGTGCACCAGCAAGGCGTCCTCCGGTTCGGGCGTGCCGGCGCAGCGCACTCGAAGTGTTCCAAGCGCACTTTGACCGAGATACTGATTTACATTGATGTGATGCTGCGCAAACGCTGCAATACCTTGGGTAACACTATGCAGCAGTTCCCCGGATGGTCGACGAATTTCAAGCGAGTAGCTAAGCGGATGATCGCTTGGGTTTGCTACAACGGCCCAGTTAGTCGCCGGATCCATCGTCGAAAGCGAAACCAAACCGCTGTCACATGAACCGGCATCACTTCGCATTGCAAAAGCAAAGCGATAGCTGCCGTCCGAACGTTGACTGTAGCGCGATAAGAAAGCTTGATACGGCGCAGACAAATTCGAAGGCACGATGCGATAGAAATTAATTACCTTTCCCCAAGGGTGAGCGAGCGGATAGTCGAAGCGCTGCCCAGGCTGCAAACCATTGACACTGAAGCTGCGATCGGGTCGCGCGGTGCCGTCCTCATCGAAGACCTGCACAACTGCATGAAAGGCCTCACTGCCGGTGTTTGCGACACTCAGATAGTTCCATGTCGCCGGCGCGCTGGGATCGGGGTTCATCGAATTGGCTACACCGGAGGTCACTCCGATGGAGTCATTTCTAAGGGGCAACACAAAACCATACTCTACGATTTTTTCAGCGCCCGGCGCAGTCCGGCGATACGTTGCGGTCAGGCATCTAAGCGCATTCTGAGTCGGTCCGCCCGAGTCGCTGACAACATAGGTTCCGTAAGCCGGTGTATTCGGCAGCAGATCGTTTAAGATGATGTGAATTGTTCCGAAACCAGAAAGACTATACTGCCACTGACCGAGCGAGCCGCCTTCATTGTTAAACATCTCAATCTGGAAAATTAGCGGCTGCGACGAACCATTACTGCACTCGACCACATTTTGCTGGTCGAGGTATAGGTTCCAAAAGCCCCGCGCAGGCAGGCTGAGTAGATCAGGCGATGACTGGGCAAGCGTCTGCCCAGAGGTAAGCAAAATTATAAGAATGGCCACCAGACCGCGAAAGCGCATCTAGACTTCCTCAACGACTACACACAAGAAGATGCAGGACTAAAAGTCCGGTTGCACACCGGGCCTATAAGTTCCTGATAGTATTAGATTAGCAACAATCATACCAGAGCTGAGCCGGCAACATGACTAGACAAGGGAATCTATTCCGGGACTATTCTCGGCGCCGTGGGACGGCGGGAATCGAGTCAGGCGAGCCTGCTTGAACACCTTGGTGAACTGTCCTCTGTCCGACCGTAGTGTCGTCAGTGGTCTCCTTCCTCGAGCCGCGTTTAACGTTACGCGAAACGGCGGTGATCAGGCCGCGACGAGCTTGCGCTGCTGACGCAGACGCGCGTGCTCGTGCTTGCGACGGCGGCTCAGGTTGTGCCAGGCCGGGTCGCGACGCGTGAGACGCAGCTTGCACTCGGGCAGCTTGCGGCCATAGCGCGGCGGCTCGTCGAGGTCCCATGCGTCCTCGACGCAGATCTGATCGCTCTCCACCTGGATCCGACCGTCGCGAAGCATCGCGGCGGCGGAGTAGAGGTGACCACGCACATCGCCGGCCCACACGGTAGCGAGCTGAGGCGTCTCCATACGGAGTTCGCGCGCGGTGTCGATGATCAGCTGAACCTCGGAGTCCGAGAGCCAGCGACCGACGATCTGACGAAGACGGGTGGTAAGAAACATGACGTTCTCCTGCTGGGGGTCACTAGGTCAGTGAAGAGTTGTTACGTGTTCAACGTAACCGAACCTAAATGCAGGCTCGCACTGACCACGCGGCAAGTATCCGCGAAGGCAGTGCAAGGCAGCTTTCTACCCTGACAGCCAGAAGAAAGAGCGAAAATTTGGCTATCTAGAGTTATGGGCATGCCGGGGCAGCGCGTTGCACCGCCCGACAAATAGTTAGGGTATTTGAGGACTTAGATGGAGCGAGTCAGCTACCAAGTGCCTGGTCAACTAGACGTGCATGCACCGCTAAAGCGACGGCGAAAATAAGCGCCAGTGCGGGCATATGAAACGGAAACTCGACAAGTGAATGCAGCAAAGGCAATCCGATTGCCGCGGAACTTCCCCACAAAAGCATCTTGTCTGAAGCAACATGCGCTTTGTTCAGAGCCCGTCTGCTAAGTAAAATCAAACTTCCGAGGAAACAAAATAAGAGCAGACTGCCGACAATTCCCATTTCCGCGGCGAACTGAAGAAACTCGTTATGCGCATAATCGAGCTTATAGCCGGCAAGATCTCGCGAGATATGCTGCGCAGCACCTCGGTGCCAATTACCGAGACCGACTCCCAGTACGGGATAATCCGACAGCACATCGACGGAAACATAATTTAGTTCGGCTCTGGTTTGATTAGCATTCGGCGTCAAACCGTACTCAATACGACTTAGCAGTTTATCGCCGCCGGTCTGCCCGACAAAGAACAGAATAAATAACAACACGGCCAGCACGCTAAGCGGCTTTGCAATTTTTCGCAGCGTGCGAACTGCTGCCGGCTCTCCGCCCCGACGACGTCGGCTGTTTACAGGACGCGGCCCCATCTCGAACTGGTTGCTCTTGAAGACAAACCACAAAAGAATCATTCCAAGCACAATCAGCGTTCCGCCGGCTCGCGAAAGCGTCAGGATGCCGCAAAGCAGCATCACAAACACACCGAGCAAAGCGGAAGTGTGGTGACCGAGCTTTTCCGGGTTCTGGAAAAAGCGCGCTGTAAAGCGTCGGCCGTCGCCGCTGGTTTGCGACCGCAATCCGGTAAGCTGAGTCAGTCTCAGCAAGCGCGCAAAGGCCGTCATCAGGGCGATTTCGATGAGAACAGCCAAGTGGTTTGGATTCACAAACGGCCAGTGAGCGCGAGAGGTTCGCAGCCCACCGCGACCCGGATCAAACAGCCCGAAGAGCGCCTGCCCCCCAAGCGCTAAATGCCCTAGCGAAATTAAACTGCATGCAATACCGGCAAAAATGATGCTTCGCTGAAGCAGATCTACAACGCCGTCGATAGATCGAGCACGCTGAAGCAGTTGGTTCTTTGCCCTAGATCTCCTGCGCGAGGGCCTGGCAGAGAGGGAAGTTGAAAACTTCTTATATGGCAGCGCCATTATCCAAAACGCACAGCCGGCGAAGGCGGCAAACTGGACAAGCCCCGATAAAGTCGCAGCCCGTTCAATGCTGACTGAACCAAGCGTAGCACCGGCAGCCGAATATAAGGCAGCCGCATTAGCCGAAACATATTCGAGCAGACCCAGCGGCAACGCCAGCAACTGGAGAGCAGCCAGCATCACGAAAATTCCAGAAAATATTAAAAGCCTGCGGCTTAGAGAGCCCAAGCGGAAGTCGGCTAACAGCTCAACGCGTCCACGAAAATAAGAAAACGAAGCCGCAGCCGCGAATCCAAAAATCACCAACTGAACGACAAATAGTGCTAGGTCATGCTTACCGCCGTAGAATAGGGGAAACAGCAATACAAGGGCGCAGATGATCCGCAGAGACATTCGCTCCGGCCAAGGGGCGGCCTGCGCCTTTGGCTGCACGATCTCTGCGTCCTCGATTCCGCCAAACGCATTGTCGGAGTGAAAATGAACTTCTCCCTCACTCACGGCCTTCTCAGCACCCATACTGTCCCCCTAGAACTAGGGCATGCTCGATATGCCCTCGCCAACAAACTGCCAGTAAAATAGTAAAATTCAATCGAGAAAACAACGCCTTAACCAAAAATTCGCAACCTGAGCCTAGCCTTATTGGGGCAAGGTCGCTTTTTTGGTAGTGGTTCCGTATGAATCCAGACGAAGTCCTTAAACAAACCTACGAGCAAGTGCCGTACGTTTCTCACCCACATGAACTTAGCAATCCCGCTAGGTTCTCCGTCGTGGGGCGCTTGTTTTCGCTACACTGCCCTCGCGTTAAGTCGGCACGTGTCTTGGAACTTGGCTGCGCCGGCGGCGGGAACCTCAATCCGCTTGCGTACAGCTATCCACATGCAAGCTTCGTCGGGGTGGATTTTGCTCAGTCTCACATTAAGACGGCGACTGCGGATGCTGAAACACTAGGTCTTAAGAATATTGAATACAAGCTCGCAGACTTTCGATCGCTCGGAAATGAACTAGGCAAGTTCGACTATGTTATCGCGCATGGATTGTTCTCTTGGATTTCCACGGAAGCGCAGACCGCACTGCTTAAATTTGTCTCGGATTCGCTCAAGCCCGAGGGAGTCGCTTACCTCAGCTACAACATCTACCCCGGCTGGGCCAATCACGAACAGATACGCAACCTGATGCGCTTTCATGTTACTGAGGCGGTCGATGCAGCAACGCTGATTAACAGCGCCCGAGAAATCGTAGAATTCGTAAGCAATGCCGTACCCCAGTCTCACTCGGCGCATGCGAGCACTTTGGCGGACATGCAGGCAATGATTGCCAAGACCAAGGGTCGCCAGCTCCTTCACGATCACTTAGAAGTCCACAACAACCCTGTCTACTTTTTTGAGTTCGCGAATAAAGCTGCTGCTCAGGGCCTAAAATACGTGGGGGATGCGCTGTTTGGAACTATGAATTCGGTGGAACTCAGCGCAGAGGTCAGAGAAAAACTACAGGAATACTCCGGCGGACACATTATTCGCACAGAGCAGTATCTCGACTTTATCCGCAATCGCTCGTTCCGCCAGACTCTGCTTTGCCTAAAGGACCACAAGCTCAATCGCTCTGTTCACCCTTCGACAGTTTATCAGTGTGATATCGCGACGCAGCTTAGAGCTGACGGCGGAAAGCTCGATATGACCGAAGGTGTTCCGGTCGACTTCTCACTGCCCGGCGCGCGGGCCAAAGTGACGGTTTCGTCCGCTCTGGCCAAGCAAATACTAAAAAATCTCGAAGCAGCCTGGCCTACAGCAACGAGTTTTTCCGCGCTGGCTTCAAGCGTTAAACAGTCGCTCGGTGACAGCGAAGATATAGAAGAGCAAATATCGGCAATCGTGCTTGAGCTGTACTCGAAGGCAGTACTGATGCTGTTCTCTGCCGGTCCCAAGCTCGAAATTACGTACGGCTCGGCCCCTCGTCCATTTGCGCCAGGAAAGCTTTACGCAGCGAAGCAGCAGTCAACTGTAAACGCATATCACCAAGCCGTAGCTTTGAATGACTTCAACCGTGCTGTTTTGGCGCTGCTTGACGGCCAGAGAACGATTGAGCAAATAGCGACCGAGCTTACCGGCAAAGCAACGCCGGACAAAGGCTCACTAAAGGACGCCGTAGCTGCGGCCGTAGAGAAGCTTTACTCCTACGCACTAATCGAGGGTTAGGATTCGCCAATCAGCGTTAAGGCGAGCTGAGGCAGCGTATTCGCTTGCCCAAGAATCGCCGTGCCCGCCTCCTGGAGGATTTGAGCCCGCACGAGATTCGCTGCCTCCTCAGCCACATCCACGTCTCTGATTTGGCTTTCAGCAGTCTTATAGTTTTCTGTTACCTGCGCTAAATTGCGCACGGTCGATGTCAGCCGGCTGGTCACACTTCCTATTTCACCAAGCTCGGCACTTACTCGCTGCATTGCCTGATCGACTACCGACATCGCTGCACGCGCGTCGTCTTGCGTCTGAAGTGAAAAGAACTTCAAGAGAGAACTGCGCTCGGTTTCAGCAAGCAAAATGGCATCTCCGTCCACAGCATCCCCGACTGCCAGATCTATAGCGCCGTCCCCATTAAAATCCGCCGCTGCGAGCGTCAAACTGGCCGCGGTCGCATCCCCGCGGCCTATGGCCGAAAACTCACCTTCTCCGTCGTTGAACAGAGTGACGTAAGCTCCCGAGTCACCTGCCATAGCTACATCGACGTATCCATCATCGTTTAGGTCCTGCAGCAGCAAAACGTTAAAAGAGCCGCTTCCAGAGAAATTGGCGCCGGCCGTGAAAGTCCCGTCGCCTTGGGAAAAGTGCGCGCGAGCCGTTCCACTCCTAAGCGTTACGATATCATCTAGTCCGTCGCCGTTTAGATCTTCCACCGCGACTTCTGCGGTCTTATTGACGGCGGTATCTAAGTAGGTCGTAAAGTTACCAGTCCCGTCGTTCATCAAAATTCTCATTATGTTGCTTGCCGATTGGGTAGTAACAATATCTAAGTTCCCGTCGCCGTTAAAATCTCCGCTGGAAATCTGCGCACCTGACCCAAGCGCCACAGGGCTGGTGCTGATATTTCCCGCACCGTCGCCGGCAAACAAATCAACACCACTAGAAGCGTCAGCAGTTAAAACATCTTGGTTTCCGTCGTTATTGAAATCTCCAACTACAATTTCGCGAATAGGGCTGATGAAAGGGCCTATTGCGGTTGAAGGATTGAACGCACCGGTACCATCACCTGTCATCACCACAAGCGAGTTCTGGTCTGCATAGACGACGTCCATATGACCATCGTTATCAAAATCCGCGACCGCCAGATCTGTGATCGCTGTCGCGGCCACGCCATATTGGCCTCCGCTGGTAAACGTTCCATCTCCAGCACCGAGCATGACAGTAAACTTAAATCCCGACACAGGCGCAGATATATAATCCGCAAAACCATCTTCGTTAAAATCTCCAGTAATCATCGCGGCTCCGCCGGTAGTACCCGGCGCAACAGGATCCTCGTAGTAGCCAGTCCCGATGTTTCGCGACAGTCCTTGGCCTGCGCTGAAAGCGATACTGCCGTCCGTTCCGAAGCCGACTTGCAAGGCGATATCGGACAAGGTGGAATCAATGAGTGCCAAGTCATTGAACTCCGTACTTTCAACGATGCGATTGTACTCGTCGCGAAGCGCCATCGCTTCCTCATGCAGCGCCGTGCGCTGTGTGTTGTCGAGGGTTCCGTTGGCTGACTGCTCTGCAAGCTCGCCCATCCGAATCAGAATATTAGAAAGACTTTCGACCGCGCCTTCCGCAACTGACAGCAGACTGATTCCATCATTCGCATTGCGCACACCCTGAGTGTAGACTCGCGAGTCTGTCTGCAAGCTCTCAGCGATCGCCAGCCCCGCCGCATCATCACTGGCTTTATTGATTCTAAGTCCGGAAGAAAGACGGCTGAAACTGTCCGAAAGCGCACGAGTGCTCTGACCAATCCTTCGATTGGCCTGAAGCGCCTGGATATTGCTGTTAAGCGTAATTCGCGACACGTCCCGTCCTTGAACGTAGTAAAACTAATCCTTCTCTTCTAAAATCGGCTAAGCTCTTGTATTGCATACTGTTTTGGCGCGGAATTACGCGTGATTCCAAAACCAGCTTTCTGAGTATTTCCCGACAGTTAGGACAGGTGCAGTTTCTGCTGCATACAATAATCTGCTGAGCTGGCTCCGTCGAGCAAGATGGCTACAGATCTTCGCGGCGCAAACGATGGGCACGCAACAAAGCCTGGATAACGAAAATTAGAGATCCCATAGCAAGTAACAGCTCGACCGCTTCTTGATCCTTGTAGAGGATGAAGCTCTTTCTGTAATCAAAAGTTACATCTAAGAGTGAATAGTTGAGGGTTCTTACAAAGGGCAGCAGGTGCTCGACATAAAGGTAAAACAGAAATGTCGGAAGGAAATAAAGTGTAGTTAATCCTGAAGGAACGATTTCGCTCAATTGCTTCTCCGCCCTGCCTTGTGGGCATATGCGCAAAAGCAGCCAACTGAACGCACCAAAAAAGCCGACCATTATGTAAGCGTTATGGAGGTACGGCTGCACCGAATCGAGATTATGCAAGGTCAGATCTCCTTGAACATTATGCTCACGAAAATAACTAGGCAGCTCAAGTTTGAGCATGCTATGTCCCCAGCTAATTTCTTCACCGGCTACAAAAAGTAAGCCTGCCGCGATTATCAAGAAAGAAAGGGCACTCAGTGACCGCTTGCACCGCAAATACAGACAAGCGCAGTACACTGAAAGCAAGCCCGCGGCCGCGTACAAGAAGCATTGAGCCCACTCGAAAACCGAGTCCTCCGAAATCAGATGCTGATAATATGGCTTGTTCGATACCTTAAAATAAAGACAGAGTGCCGCAAAAAGCACCGGCAGACAAAACACTGCCGTCTTTATCCCTCTTACTGAGAAGATTTGATTACGCATGTTCGAATTAGTTGACTGCATGATTACTGGCAACTTCGTAAACATAGCTGTCCCCCGATTTAAATAATTGACGACTTGTTTGGTCTTTCTCCAGCTGCATACGCAGCTTCTCATGATCGCGATCGATGAAAATATACCGGGATCCAAATCGCCCCTTAATTAGCGGACCCGGCGGAGCTTTGAGTTTGCCGCGAGTAATTCTGCGCCACAAATGGAATCGCGCCGGATCGGTCGCATAGAAAAAATATGGATCGAGCCCGGCAAGATATGTGTTATGTGCGTTCCAATAAAATAGTCGAGGGAAATCATCCCAGTCCGACATAAAAACTAAACTGCCTTTAGGTGTATTATTCTTGAGCCAGAGAGCGCTGTCTTTATAGCGTTCGAGATCTTTACTTTCACTCACCGAGTCTGAAGCCGAAAGTATCGAGAAGACAGCTAGCGCCAGTGTTGCAGCCATCGCCGCGCCGACCTTCAAAAACTTAACATTTCGCAAGCCTTTGCTAATCTGCAACGACCATACCGCGGACAACAGCGCAAAAGGAGGGAATAACTCTATAAAGCGCCGGGACTTCAGCAGCATTGCGAGCAACACTAAGGCAAATATCAATGCAGTCCACACGTGCTCCGCACCTTCCCGCTTTGTATCAGGAGCAAAGTGCAGCGCTAATCCAAGTAATGCCAGAGAGAGCGCGCCATGTGTAAAGAAGTGCTCCGATTCGTATGGGTACCATTCCGTACCAACCTTGACCGCGTAACCACCTGGCTGAAACTTGTCGACCAAGTGATGAAACAGAAAGATTATATTCGCCGGGAAATATGGATTTACAATCAATCCAAGAAGCATCCCCCCCAAACCCCATATGATAATGCTCCATGGAATCCGGCGCTTGACCAGAATCTCCGCCGCCGAAAAACAGCCCAGCAGCAGTGCGATCAGAGGAAAAGCGTTATACATCCAGACAAAAGCAAAAGCAGCCGCGCCAAGTGCATACTTTCGCTTCGACGTTAGCAGCACAAAAATCAGCATCAACATCGCCAGCGACAACGACTGGGCCCGTAGCATAGACATTCGGTATAGGAAGGCAGGAGAGATCGCAAAAAACGCGCCGGACGCAAGAATTCGAGCAGGTAAACTCAAACGAGGCAATGCTATTTGAAATCCACAAAACGCTGCTGCAGCGAAAAATGCAGCGGCGATTTTGCCGCCGACAATCTCCGAGAAAACTGTAAAAGGAATGATAAAGACATGAAAAAGGAAGTGATGATCTACGTATCGGTCAGGTGAGAGCACAGTTAGCGGCAGCCACGGAAACTCCAAAGGCCAATCGGCTAGGGATGTTTCCTTCAACAGCAGCGCCAGCTTCAGATGGTAATACCCGTCGGTGCCGACAAGCGCATCGGTGGCAAATTGAATAATTACAAAAACCACAAATGCGAGTATGCTGAGCGCGGCAATTTGCAGCAGCTCAGCATACTCATACTCAAAACGCTTCGCCTGCATCAGCAGCACTAAGCGGATCGCGCAGCAACAGAAGCAGAACTCGGTCGGGACAGCACGTGTTGCCTGACACGCCGACGAACCCTGTAGAGCTCCAAGAACACCTTGGCAATGACTGTGAAATTAGCCCCAGACTGCTCTCCCCACAATCGCGGAAAGTGACTAACCGCCTCCTCATGGATTGAATAGCCGTCAGCAACAGCTATAGCCAAGAGCTCAGAGTTTATTAGTGCGCCGTCAGAGGATAAATCCGCGCTGCGAATGAGCTCTCGCGGGATAATCTTTAATGCACAGTCGACGTCACGCACACTCACGCCAATAGTCAGCGGCACAAAAATGCGTGAAAACACCTTACCGAGCAGTCGTCGATGCCACGGATCGTCTCGCTTGGCTCTGTAACCTATGGCCAATTGAGTACGCCTGGCGTGAGGAGCCAGCTTGAGCAAGTCTCGGGGATCGAGCTGACGGTCTCCGTCGATAAAAGCGACATAGCGCTTTCCGGCGGCAGCAAAGCCCGACCGCAGCGCCGCTCCGTAGCCCCGATTTGCAGGGTGGCTTATGACTTTAACACAACTAAGCGACGCAAGCTGCTGCGCCACTTTTGCGGTGTCATCAGTTGAGCCGTCATCGACGATGATTACCTCATACCGCGAATCATCATTGTCAAACAGTTCATCGCAGGTACTGCGAATGTCTTCGACCAGCCCAGCGACGTTCTGCTCCTCGTTATGCGCCGGCACGACTATGGAAAGACTCTCAATAGAATGTGGTAACTTATTCATCTCTTACAGCCTCCTAGTCATCGTTGTCATTGCTGTTGCCGCCGCCGCTGTTGGAATTACCGCCGCCGGAGTTAGAGTTCGATCCTCCTCCAGAACTATTGGTATTCCCGCTTCCCCCGCCAGAGTTTGAGTTTGAGCCGCCACCGGAAGTGTTCGTGTTTCCACTGCCGCCGGAGCTATTGCTATTGCTCTGGGAGTTTGAGTTTGAGCCGTCGTCCGAACCGTTCTCATTATTTCCAGAGGAGTTGGTGTTGGACCCGCCACTATTAGTGTTCGCCCCAGTCGAGGTGTTGTTATTAACCCCTCCTTCATTATTGTTCGCTCCGCCGGTTGCACCATTAGAATTGGCCCCGTTATCATCGACATTGGAATTTGATCCGTCATCATTGTTAGAGTTTCCATTTCCAGGCGTCGAGCCGGTATCAGTAACTAAGGTCTCAGAGGGTTGGGCTTGGCCGGTAGTTACGTTGATCGTGATATCCTGCAGCAGCACACTCGAGCCGGGTTCAACCGTTAAGCCCAAAGAAACGATTGCTTCGGGCAACACGAAATCGAGCACAACCTCTCCCCCAAAACCGCCCTCAAGTCTAAAGAAACCCTGATCATCACTTAAAGTAGCTACATCTGTTCCACGGACGGATACTTCTACCCCCGAGACAGCAGCATGAGCTTCTTTGATGAATGAGAGAGCATGCATCAAACGAGCATAGATACGCTTCTCAAGCGGCGCTCGCCCGATTTGCTCGGAGATATTTCCCTCCACAACGCTATTCACACCACCTCCGCCACCTCCCCCTCCGCCGCAAGCCGCGACAATCAAAGGAGCCGCCGCAAGCATTACACAGAAAGTGATGCTGCTGATATATCGGTTTTTCAAAAGCTTCATGGATTCACCTCTAGTCGTCATTTTCATTATCGTCGTTGTCATTGTCGTTGTCATTGTCGTCGTCATCATCGTTATCGTCGTCGCCGCCGCCGGGGCCGGAATTGCCGCCCGAGTTTTCGTTGCCGTTTACACTCTCGCCACCGCTATTTTCATTCTCGCCGCCACTGCCCTGCCCGGAGTTTTCGTTACCTCCACCAACGCTTACGTTTTCATTTGTCCCAGAGTTCTCGTTGCCGCTTGCCCCCTCACTCTCATTTTCGTTCGAGCCTGAACTTCCGGAGCCGGAGCTATTCTCATTCTCACTGCCGGACTCGTTGGAGTTTGCGCCTCCTGCGCTACCGCCCTGCGTCCCAGTTTCTACCGCGATTAAGTTCGAGGAGGCTTGGTTGGCCGGTTGGTCAATTAGGAAGTCCACGACGACCGTCTTAACTTCGGGCGGCAGCCCACTTACTACGACGGTGGCACTGAATGACTCAGTTTCAAGCAGAAACTCCAAGCTATCCCCGGATATGGATGTGATAATTTCGTAGTCACCAGCAGGGCCCGAGTTCGACGTCCCTCCCGTTTCAAGCACTGTCACAGAAACGTCAGGTACTGGATTAAGTGTACCCGCATCAAGTACTTTACCCAGAACAGCCTGCCCGCCAGTCCCTGAGCTACCTCCGGAGCAACCAACAACCAATGAGATGACAATAAGCGTGAGAAAACAAAAAGCTAATACGCCGATCTGTCTCTTAGTGCGAAACATCAATCTCTCCCTCTTCTGTTGACGCCGTATGATCTACTCTACTGAACGCACAAACAGCGACCCGCATCTGGCCAAGCTCTGAATTTCGCGCAACGGATACATCTTTATCAAAGCTAGAAAGAAAATTGCGCGCCTTTTCATGAAATGCCGAACCTTCCCTTATCAACCAAGCGCGGATCTCCGCCTCGTGCTTTGGAGATACATTGTCGTATTCGGTAGATATATGAAGATTGGGCTTCTCGCGGGGCTCAAGAATGTTTTCTTCCACCGCACTCAGCATATCGTCGGTATCACGACTAAGAAGTTCGAATCCCTGCTCCATGTCGCCCTTCGGAACAAATACTCGAGATGCTATACGGACTTTCCCTCCCCGAACCCGCTCAACACTTCCGCTTCTCAGCAGCTCGTTCAAAACCGAATATGGATTGACGTCCCGACTTATGGATTTCACAAGCTCTACAAACTCACTGTTTTCGCCTTCCGCAGAGAGACTTCTGGGCTTCCCACCCGCTGTCTTAAATCTCTTATCCTTCTGCCACTGCCCCAAAACTCGAATCGGAACAGCTTTGGGGCCTTTGCGTTGAGTTCTGCCTTTGAGCAACCTGCGAACATCCGGCCTATGAATGCCTGTCATTACACTCAACCTTGTCACGTTTGCCTCTTGCTTGAGCCGTCGAAGTTCCTCTTGAGCAGCTTCCATAAAAGCAAATTTTGCCGACTCGACGAAATCCTGCAGTTTTATATCTCGTCGCAAGCAAAACCGCGCCACCGGCAGCATAACTGTCGTCAAGCAGCGAAGCAGAATTGCACGAGCCGAGTCATTCATTTTGTTAGTGTTATTTTTTTACACTACCGCTCGATTGTCAAGTCCGCGCTGATAGCAACTTGCTACTTGAATTAAATGATTTCGTGATTACTTGAACTTAGCCGCGTCCCGCCAGATCGTGCATACAAGACGCTCCCCATGCCGCCGGGCCAAACACCAACTTAGGGCCGATCACTCCCGGGCGGCCTGACGGCAGTCCCCCACAGCAGCTCAAACAGCTTAACGTGGGTTTGGGCTATCTCGTGACTTTGAATTATGACGGCAAAGTTCTCTTCGCGCGTGGAGATGAATGCTACCTTGTCGTCAAACATATAAGTGGTAACAGGAAAGGCCAGTTCATCGGCAACGTAACGCACCTCACGGTTGGCCGTTTCATCTGATGCGTATTTTGAAGGGATCGGAAAGGCCGAGAACGCTACGCGATCCTTCTCTATGTGGCGCAGCACTTTCAGCTGATATCCGGAACTAATTCTCCTGCTGGTGTAATCATCGAAATACTCCGGCCCCAGAAACGCAAAGATATCCTCGATCGACAGAAAGGAACGCAGAAGTTTATCTTTCGCCGTTAGCGTTTGCTCAAGCGCCGTTCGCGCGCCGTCAACTCCTTCGTAATAAGAAACTTTCGGTCTAGAACGCTGGGCTCCGCTGAGTTTTGACAATTCCGGAATAATCGCATGCAGCTCTCCTCTTTGACGCTCCAGCTCAGCCTGCTTTGCATTGATGTACAAATCAAATTGTGCCGGAGGGATGGCAGTAAAATACTGAACTGAGCGTTTGCTCGCTTTCGTCACTAGTCCTTTATCGAGCAGAGAATGCAGAGCGACGTAAGTAGTTCCTCTGTTTAACGAGCAGCGCTTGGCGACAGTCGACGTCGCCTGCGTGCCGTAGCGAAGCAAAGCTAAACAGCAAGCTGCCTCCTTGTCACTGAGCCCAATTGATTGCAGTCGATCTTGCAGTTTTTCCATACGCTTAGCCATTGCTGCTAAAATATTTTAGCACTTTTTACCTACATGCGCTTGATTCCTTAGTCAAACCATAGATAATAAGCCGCGTAAAGTTTGTGATTTTAAGGAGTTAGCATGCCGCCCTCTAGGCCTCCAAAATCGTCACAGAAATCCGCTAGCAATTTTTTGCAAGTGGCTGAGCTTACGCCTGCTCCGCGCTGGCTGCTTCCGCTGTACGTATTCGGCTTGGCCTTCGCCCTGGCGCCCGCGCTCGGTCTCAGCATTAAAGGCGGTGCGCTACTCGCCTGGCTGTGGCTGGCAAATCTAATGCTGACGCTGCTTACTGCACTGACTTACGTCAAGGTTGTCGATCCTGCCGAGGAGAACTCAACGTGCTAACTGTCACTCTTAGCTGTGTCGGACTTTACTTACTGCTTATGCTCGCCTTGGGATTGCGAGCATTTTTTCGTCGCAAGAATACTCTAGAAGACTACATTCTTGCAGGCCGTTCAGTAAGCTGGATCCATCTAGGCCTGACCTACTTCGCAACCTGGTTCAGCACTTTCGCCTTCCTCGGCGCTCCGGGATTCTTTTACAAGCAAGGTGCCTCCTGGCTTCTGGTGATGGGATTTATTAATTGCGGCACGCCGCTGCTAATTTGGCTCGTCGGCAGAAGAGTGTGGGCGCTCGGGCGAATACGCGGATACATCACGCCAGCAGATATGTTGGCAGACCGTTTTGGCGGGAACAGTGTTCGCATGATAACAGCCATCGTCTCTCTGTTGGCACTCGTTCCGTATTGCTTAATCCAAATCGTAGGCATTGGAAAAGTGCTCGCTGTTTCAACGCACGGAGTTGTCACCTACGACAGCGGTGTGCTCGTCGCTGCCTGCGTCACCGCAATCTACCTGTTTGCCGGGGGCATTCGGGCTGTGATTTGGACGGACAGTGTACAGGGACTGTTTTTCCTCTCCGTCCTCATCATCGCAGCGGTAGTTGTCGTTGTTAATACTGCTGACTTGCAGTTGTCATTAGCCTATTCACAGTCAGCACATCCCGATCGCTTCGCGCTTGATATGGATTCAGTCGGCGCGCCGCTTTCGCTTGCAGCGGCGTGGTACTGCGGCGCACTGGTTTTGCCACACATGTGGCAGCGCAGCTATATGGCGCGCTCCAGCAGAGAATTTTCGCGCGGAGTCATGCTTCATAGTGTAATGACGATCACTCTCGTGTCGCTGACCATGCTCGTTGGATTCCTCGCAACGCCGCTTGTCGAAGAACTGAAGGACAGTGACACTCTGCTCCCTCACCTATTCCAACACTACGCTCCCTGGGCTACCCCGCTGCTTATCGTGGCGGTGTTTGCTGCGGGAATGTCGACCATTGATTCTCAACTGTTAACGGCATCTTCAGTTATCGTTCGCGATTTGCTCCAGCGTGATGATAAACGTGCGTCGATGCTCAGCAGGCTTTTCTCTGTCGGATTT
>JAUIIP010000029.1 GCA_030431555.1 bacterium | reverse complement strand
TCGTAGCTGCAATTTCAACTCGGTTTGTGTACCCAGCCATCAGCCTAGAAGGTCAGGCATACTGGATTGTTCGTTCCGCGCCCCTCGACATAAAATCACTGCTTCTAAACAAGTTTTGGATCTGGCTCCTGCCCATCAGCTGCGTTGCGTTGATACTGCTCGTCGCCGGAGCATGGGCAATTAACGTAACTCCGGCCGCCGTTTTCTTGTCCGGCATAATCGGCATAGCGCTAAGTGTCGGCATCGTCGGCTTGGGTATCGGTATCGGTTCGGTGTATGCCCAATTCGACTGGGAGTCCCCTACCCAGGTATCAGCTAGTTTCGGCAGTCTCGTGTTTATGCTGCTGGCGATAGCCGTTGTCATGGTAAGCCTGCTTCCCGCCAGTGTTTTAATTATGTTGAGTTCCGTTCCGGGAGTAGCAACAGCGCTGTCTAGGCTCGACTACTTAATTACAATTTCGTGTGCTTCCTTTCTCGCATTCTTCATAAATTTTTGCGCTGCCCGCTGGGCGCTCAATGCCGGCTATCAATCGCTAAACGCCCTCGAAAAATAGGGCGCTACTGCGCCGGGCTGATAAGCTCAAGCCGGTAGCCTGCCGGTGGGCGGAAATCAAACACTCTTCGCGCCCTCTCGCTTAAAACGGGATTAAGCTCTGGACTATCGAACTGTATTTCAACATCGAAGTCTCGCTCGATCGCGTCGGCGAAAACTCGGCTGGGAATCGCCTGCTGCTGTCCGTACTCGTAAGACATATTTAGAATGGTTTTGCCCGAACTGTCTGCCAAGGAGGCCGAGCCCACCTTAAGTGTTCCTCCCGTCTGTCGGCTCACAAGCGCTGTCATCGAGCGAGCATCCGCAATGCCAATCTCAACGAAATACTGCTCACCGTCAGGACTAACATAGGCTCGCTTCAAGCGTGCGATTTCGGGCAGCACTCCGCAGATCCAATCCATCATCTCTGAGGGCGACAGCGGAATTGAAGCAACTCTCGCTATATTGGCAGGAGTTGCCGCTCCGTAAATCACACGCTTATTTTCTTTATCGAGAAACCAGAAGTCGCCGTCGCGCAGCACGAGCAGACCAAGCAGCGTAGTCCGGGTCGGATCGAAGAAATCAAGCCGCAGACGGTCCGGCCGCTCGAATACGGTAATTTGCCGAAATGATTCCGACACCACCCCTTTGCTGGCAACAACTTTAGCACTGGAGCGAAAACTCCGGCAGCCAGCACGGGATGCTGCGAGGTCGCGAGCTAATTCTCCAGCTTCTTCAGCGCCAACTTTTCGGAAATTGTTCGGGAGCTCAATTGTCAAAGTGCGCCCAAAACAGCCGGCCGACGAGAGCAAAAGTATTAAAAGAAATATCTCAAGAAGACGCTGACGCATAGCGCAGCCTATTCTGACGCATTTGTTGCCGATGCTTCGTCGAGCTCACCAATTCGTTTGCGCAAACGGTCGCCTACTTTCTTGTCCTCGGACTCGGGAGCATACTCCAGTGCCCTTTTAAATGACTTTAAGGCGTCCGCTTCCCGGCCGAGCTTCAAATAGGCCTCCCCAAGATGTTCCAAAATCACGGCATCGTCGCCGTGCATCTTCACCGCACGCGAAATTTCGCGCAGTGCATCTTCGTAGCGACCCATCTTGAAATAGACCCAGCCTAAACTATCGATGAAGTACCCATTGCTGGGCTCCAGCTCAAGAGCACGCTCCACCATCCGCTTAGCTTCATCTAAATTCTCACCTTGTTCTGCGTAAGTATAAGCAAGGTAGTTCAGTGCATTAGCGTTCTTTGGATTAAGCTCGATGGCCTTCTGCATAGTCTCAACAGCTTCATCGCGCTTGCCTGCTTCGTCGAGCAGAACGCCAAGCATAAAGTGGCTCCTGTCAGAGTTAGGTTGAAGCTCCACAACGTCGCGTTGAGTGGCGAGCGCTTCGTCGAGCAGCCCGCCCTCGCGCTGAATGCTCACCAAAAGAGCGAGGAGTTTGGTGTTATCTTCATTTGCGTCAATCGCCTCTTTCAGCACCGACCCTGCCTCCTCAAAGCGCTTTTCCTGGCGAAGCAGATACGCAGCAAGGGTGCGTGCCTCAATAAACATAGTCTCGCCGCTTTCGATGCGTCGCAGCTCATTCACAGCTTCTTTTATCTTTCCTGAGGCTGCGAATGCCGAGGCAAGAAAATATCTAGCTGAGGCGTGCTCGGGTTCCTGAGCAAGTATCAAGCTCAACTCCTGCTGTGCGCCCTCAAAGTCTTTACGCTCCAATTTTATCAGAGCGATCTTAAGACGTGTTTCAGTCGGATCCTCCTCCAAGGCTCGAAGCTGCTCAAGCTCATCAAGAGCTTTGTCAAGCTGCTTCCCTTCCCACAGAAGCTGCCCCAGCAGCTGTCTCGCCGGAACACTCTTTGGATTCGTCTCTAAAATATTCTGACAGATCTGTATCGCGTCCTTGCTTCGGCCCTGGAGTGCCAGCGACCTGGCGAAATCCAAACGTATCGCTTCGGAGCCAGGATTGAGCTTCATCGCATTCTGGTAATACTTTTCGCCTTTCTCCGGCTTACCGACGGTGTCGTACATCCGCGCCAGGTAGTATTGCCCGAAGAGCGAAGTAGGAATTTCGTTCACAAGCTCTTCCAGAACGGCAATTGACTGGTCGTATTCATTTCTCTGAGCATGAAGGCTGGACAGTAAAATGTAATAGTCCTGAATCTTCGGCGTAAGAGATATCAAGCGTCGGTAGACGTCCACGGCTCGATCTACGTAATTAGCTGAAGCAAGGACGCCGGCCTGCAGCCGCAGTAGGTCTATATTGTTCGGATCAGCCTTCAGTGCAAGATCAACCTGAGCAAGCGACTCATCCAACTGCCCGGTTCGAACATAAAGCTGAGCAAGCCTCTGGCGCAGCAGCGGTGCTGGAGATTTTTCGAATGTCGCAGCCTGTTCGTAATACTTCAGCGCTTCGTCGTAGCGCTCCTCGTTCACTGCCATCTCGCCGAGCATAAATAGATAGTGCGCATTCGCCGAAGGCGGAACCGCTGCTTCGTCTTTGCTCATGCGTGAGAGCTGTTCCTCAAGCATTGCGCGACGCAAATTTCCTTTGGTGTCGTAGGGACCGCGAACCCCGGCAGAGCTGCAGCCAATTGCGGCAATCACGGCAGCTGCAAGTGTTGTCAATAAAACGCGCAAAGTATTATTCGAAAGATCCCTGTCGAGAAGTACCATTCGCTGCCTGTTTGGCTTTTAAACGTTTCGCCAACCTGTCGGCGGCGGGCTCTGAAAGCAAGAGCTAGTGCTCCGCCACATCTCCAACAACGCGCTTGCCTGCCGGTTTCGGACCACTTGCAGGGCCGCCCACCAGCTCCCTGGCTCGGGTTCTCGTAGTTGGAACATGTTGAACCCGATCAGCAAGCGAGCCAGCTGGCAGCGTATCACGAGCAGCTATTGCTGAACCATCGCTATATTCCTGCGCCAGGGCCTCCTCTCGGGCTGACTCGATTAGCTCGCGAACTTGGGCAAGAGTTAATGAAAAACCGTTCCAGGGAACTCGCTGGCCGGCTCCGGCACCTCGAGAAAAACTATCGCAAAGATGCTGCAACATTATTATGAGTTCACTGGCATTCTCGAGATCACGAGCTGACTTATCCATCAATTCCTCCAGTTTTATCCTTTATATTCAAACAGTTACAGCCAATGCCACAGCAAGGCGCCGGTAAATGCCTTCTTATACTCCTTATGGAAGCGATGCTCAATCATTAGCGACCCGCTTCGAGAATTGGTCTTAACCTAGATGTTTGGTAGTTTTATATATAATAGTGCTGATAGCAGTTGTATTTTTGCGTGAAAGCCGATACAACACTGCAGTTCAATTCTGGGAAATAGTGAACAAGTAAGCAGAATTAGTCAGACGAATGATTGAAATAATTGTTGATCAAAATCTTGAGAAGGCAATGCGCGTTTTAAAGCGCAAGCTGATTCGTGAAGGGCTCTTTAAAGAACTCAAGTCACGGCGTTTTTACGAGAAGCCTTCAGAGCGCAAGAAGCGCAAGAACAAAGAGTCAGCCAAGAAGCGCCGAAAGGAACTTGAGCGTCAAAAGCGCTTCGGCAACTACTAGAAACCTCTACCTTGCCCATTCTCCTCACGCCCTCGTAGTATCTTGATTACTATTTGACGGCGCCGCAGCGCGGTGGCCCCCTCTGCCGGTGGAGCGACGATTGCGGATACCAATTCTCTACAGATACGTCTTTCGGGAAATACTGGTCCCGTTTTTCATTTCACTGTTTGTCTTCACTGGAATCCTATTTCTAGCGCGAATCCTGCGCCTCGTTGATTTGGTAATAAATAAGAACGTCCCGATCGGAGATATAGTCTGGTTGTTTTCCCTGATTATTCCACGATTTCTGGAAATGGCTGTCCCTATGTCGCTGCTTATCGGAACGCTGGTAGCCTTTGGAAGGCTAAGCAGCGACAGCGAACTAGTCGTCATGCGCTCCGTGGGCCTAAGCGTTCGCAAGCTTGCCTTACCCGTCGCAGCTTTTTCATTACTTGCATTTCTCGCCACCTTAATTGTTGCGCTTTCTATCCGCCCCTGGGCGAACTATCGCCTTGGCGTCGGGATGTTTGAACTCGCTAAACAGAAGACCAGCTCGGCTCTTATCGGCGGTGTATTTAACGACTTCGGACCACTTACCATCTACTCTGAGCATGTAGAACCTCAGGGCGGCAGACTTAGAAACGTGATTATTGCCGACGAGCGCGAGGAGGAGCCAAGCACTTTCGTCGCATCAAATGGTCAGATAATTTCTGACGACAAACAACGAACTCTTACGCTGCGCTTGTATAAAGGTTCAATTCACCAAGGCGGCGGATTGGATTACAACGTCACCGATTTCGACATCAACAATATTCGACTCGATCTGGATGTCTTGGAAGAGGGCGAGACCACAAAGACCGGAAAGAAGACGAGCGAGATGTACCTACACGAGTTGAGCGATGTGATCAGCACCCTTCGCGCGAAAGGCGAAGGGATTGACGACAAAGACAGCCATTCTCTGGCTCGTGCCGTAGTCGAGTGGCATCGGCGACTCGTTGTACCCAGCGCGTGCTTGTTCATTGCTTTTGTCGCGATGGCATTGGGTATCCAACCAAGCCGCGGTGGCGACTCCTGGGGGGCTGCGCTCAACGTGGCAGTAGGAATTCTGGTTATTGTTTTCTATTATCTCCTGCTAGCGCTGTTGACTGCGGCCAGTCGCAAATCTGTGGAATACGCGTGGCTGCTGATGTGGGTGCCAAATGTCTTGGTTGGAGCCGCCTCTTTGTCTGCGTTCAAGATGATGGAAAGCGAACGATGGATGTCGATGACTCAAGGGCTGGGTCACCTATTTTCTTCGCTGGGTAAAAAATTTCGCTTCGGCGCACAGAAGCGGAGAGCGTAGCCAGTGCGACCTAAAATCATTCACCGCTACATACTGGGCCAGTTTCTCGTAACTCTTTGCTTGTGCCTATTCGCCGCGACTTCACTATTTTTGATATTCGACTTTTTCGAACGGTCCAACGACTTCTTTAAGCGTGACGCAACTGTGCTGGATGCCCTCAGCTACTCCATCTACAAGATCCCTTTCATTATCCACACTATGACGCCGGTTGCAGTGCTTGTTTCAACGCTGATTAGCGTCGGTCGCCTGGCACAGAATTCTGAAGTCACCGCAATGCGCGCTTGCGGCATTAGCCTGTTCTGGCTATGCCGACCGCTTATCGCTGCAGGCCTGCTGATATCAGGCCTTATGTTCCTCGGCGGCGAGACGATTGTCCCTTGGGCCACTCAACGGTCGGAAGAAATATACACGATCGACATAAAGAAAAAGTTGGAGGAAGGCGCCTTCAGCCGCGCTAACTTCTGGTTTCGAGCGGGCGACCGTTTTTTTGACATTGGTTTGTATGACTCTAGAGCCGAAAAACTCTACGGGCTGACGATATTTGAATTCAACGAAAATTTCGTTTTAACCAGACGCATCGATGCAAACGAAGTCGATTGGAACGGTCCTGAGATTGGATGGACCATGAAATCAGTCGTTGAGGTCGCCTTCGACGCCTCGGGCAGCATGAGCTTAAGCAAATACGCAACTCTTCCGCTGGTGATCAAAGAGCATCCGGAGGACTTCTACAAGCTTGAGCTAAAGCCGGAAACGCTTAACTTCGCCGGCCTCAAACAATACATCGAACGACTCCGGGGTGAAGGAGTTGTCGTGACCAAATACTTGGTGGACTTGGAAGCAAAAATAGCGTTCCCGTTCGTCAACGTAATAGTGGTGCTTATCGCTTTGCCGTTTGCTCTGATTCCCGCCCGCTCCGGCAGCCTAAGCAATAGCTTCGTTGCCGGAGTATCGATTGGATTCGGATATTACTTCGTCCACGCCTTCTGCATGTCCTTGGGAGCTGCTGAACTGATCCCGATTATTCCCGCAGCCTGGTCTGCAAACATTATACTTGGATGCCTAGGCGCCTACCTGATGCTCGGAGCTGAGAGGGCTTAAGCGAGGTTCTCAAGCCAGTAGCCGAGAATACTATGAAGAGTGCCCTCTAGATCAATTCTCGGCTTCCAGCCGAAATCCTTTTGCGCTCTGCCGTAGCTGCCGTAGCTGTCCGGGATATCTACCGGCCGCAGGCGCTCGGGATCAACCTGAATCTCAACGTCGACCTCGCTGACTTTAATCAGCTGTTGAAGCACTTCGCCGATTTCAACGCTTTTGCCGGAGCACAGCGTGTAAGCCTCGCCCCGCTTTCCGTTCAGCAGTGCTTCTCTGTACCCGCGAACAATGTCTGAGACGTCGCTGTAGTCTCGCCGCGCTTCGAGATTGCCGACCTTAATGACCGGCTCACGCTTCCCGAGCTTGATCTCGGCAATCTGCTTGGCGAAGTTAGAAATCGCAAAACGCTCATCTTGACCAGGTCCAAGGTGTGGGAAAGGTCTAATACGCACCCCGTGCAAGTTCTCTCGCTTGGCATACTTATGGACGGCTAGGTCGGCGGAAGCCTTCGTTACGCCGTAAATTGAAATAGGGCGAAGCGGTGTATCTTCAGTGATCGGCAGCGAACCCGGCTTGGGCTCTCCATAAACCTCGGCGGAACTCACATACAGAATCCGAGAGGTCGGTGAATTCTCGACCAAAGCATCAAGTATGTTGAGCGTTCCAAAAAGGTTCACCTCAAACACATCCCGCGCCTGCTTCTCTGCGTCCGGCACGAAAGTACGAGCGGCCAGATGATAGACTGCATCTGGTTTCAGCAAAGTTATGACGTCAAACACTGCCTTGCGATCGCAGATATCGAGAGCAATCGTTTGAACGGATTTTGGAAGAGCTACACCCTGATTAACTGATACATCGTCCGCCTTCTCCTCACCCGCCTGGTAAGTAACCGCCACATCGTCTCCACAACTCACCAAATGGTGTGACAAATGACGACCAACAAAACCAAACCCACCAGTAACCAAGGCTCTCATTTATTACGAACTCCCTCTGCAATTAAATTATTTCTTCTGGAGACGCTCAAGGTCCGCGTCAACCATCATTTCAACCATCTGCTTGAAAGACACCTCAGGCTCCCACCCAAGGTCGGCTTTAGCCTTTGATGCGTCCCCTATCAGCAGATCGACCTCAGCCGGCCGAATGAATTTCGGATCAATCACCACATGCTTCTCGTAGTCCAAGCCGACGCGCTCGAATGCAATTTGCACCAGGTCACGAACGCTGTGAGTTTCACCGGTTGCGACAACATAGTCATCTGGATTGTCCTGCTGCAGCATCATCCACATTGCCTTGACGTAATCGCCTGCAAACCCCCAGTCCCGCTGCGCGTCCAAATTGCCCATTCGCAGCTCTTTCTGCATTCCAAGCTTAATGCGCGCCGCTCCGTCGGTAACCTTGCGAGTTACAAATTCCAAGCCGCGTCGAGGAGACTCATGGTTAAATAGGATTCCAGAGCTTGCGAAAAGATCGTAGCTCTCGCGATAGTTCACCGTAATGTAGTGCCCATAGCATTTTGCCACACCGTAAGGAGAACGAGGATAGAACGGCGTCATCTCGGTTTGAGGAGTTTCACGAACCTTTCCGAACATTTCGGAGCTGGATGCCTGATAGAACCTGATCGACATATCAACAGCGCGAATTGCCTCAAGCATTCTTGTTACTCCAAGCGCCGTAAACTCGCCCGTCAGCACAGGCTGCTCCCAGCTCGTAGGGACGAAGCTCTGGGCGGCTAAATTGTAGATTTCTTTCGGCTTGGTCTCCTTCATCAGGTTGATCAGAGAGAACTGGTCGAGCAAATCACCTTGTCTTAGGTCAATTTTGTCTCGGAGATGATTGATGCGTTCAAAGTTTTCGCTGGATGCTCGCCGGACCATGCCGATGACCTTGTAGCCCTTGGACAGCAGAAACTCCGCCAAGTAAGATCCATCCTGGCCCGTAATTCCTGTTATTAGTGCAACACGATCACTCATAATTTATCACCTCAATTCGCCGATTCGGCGCTGTTACAGGAGCTCCTGTCTGCCTGATTTCTTAAACTCTTCGACTACGCGCTTAACATCCTGAGCCCTCGAACTGGGACACACGAGAACCGCGTCTCCAGCTTCGACAATAATGACGTCATCCAGCCCTACGGCAGCGATCAGCCGTTCCTTAGCTACCGCGACAAGGTTGGTGCAGTCAATCGCTAGGACATCCCCCTGGACAACGTTCCCGCTGCCATCTGAGCTGTTAGAACGCATGAGATCCGCCCATGCATCCCAAGATCCGATATCGCTCCAGGAAAAGGAAGTTCCCGGCATCATGGCGACATTGGCCGCCTTTTCCATCACTCCGACATCGACCGAGACGGGGTCGATCGCTTCGAATTCAGCCTCAATTTCAGAATCGGGGCAGGATTTTCTAATGCACGCGCCAATTCGCTCAAGCGACCCGGCGAGCTTAGGCAGGTGCTCAGAGATAGCAGCTAAAATAACGCTCGGCCGCCAAATGAACATCCCGCTGTTCCAGAAGTAATCTCCCGAGGCCAAGTAGCCTTCGGCAGTCGCTCGATCCGGTTTTTCCACGAAACGCGAAACGTTTCGAACCGCGCCGTCCCCGCCGGGGAACGGTTCTCCGGCCTGAATATAGCCGTAGCCGGTTTCTGGGCTGGTCGGCGGTATGCCGATCGTAATCAACACATCCTGCTCCGTGGCCAGCTGCGCCGCGCGACGACAGACCTCAACCAGCCCTTCTTCCCTGCGAATATAGTGGTCGGCAGGCAGCACGATCATCGGCACATCTCCGACAGACTCAAGGACCTTAAGGGCGGCATATCCGACGCAAGGCGCGGTATTTCTCGCCATCGGCTCAGCGAGCACCGCTGCCTCAGGCAAATGCTGATGAACCAGCTCCATCTGAGCGCGCGATGTTACAACGAGCGTTGCCTCAGAGCCCACCAGCGGTGCCAAGCGATCGGCGGTGGCCTGAATCAAGCTGCGCTCGCTGCCGGACAGCGACAAAAACTGCTTCGGAAAAGAAGTTCTGCTTGCAGGCCAGAATCGCGTACCGCTGCCGCCGGCCATAATTACAGCTACAGTCTTTGCCTTCGTCGTTAGTTCGCCGGTGAATAGTTCGGACATTATAACTGCTAAGCTTTTAGTGCTTCCAGATGACGAGTTACCCCCTCCTGCCATGAGAGGCAGGGTTCGCCAAGCAAATCTTCCAACTTGCTGACATCAAGCATCGAGTAGCGGGGACGCGGCGCATCCCGTCCCAGATCTTCCGTGGTTTGGCCTTTCAGTTCTACTTCAGCTCCGGCCTGCTGAAAGATCTCCTTCGCAAACTCCAGCCAACTAATACCACCGCGCGAGGTTGCATGGTAAATGCCTTGAGCCTCAAGCTCGATTAACTTCACGATGACATCTGAAAGCCAGCCGGACCATGTTGGCGAACCGACCTGGTCATCGACTATCGAAAGTTCGGTATGTTCCTTGGCGAGCTTCAGCATAGTATTGACAAAATTGTGACCGGCGGCGCCGTGAAGCCAGCTTGTACGAACTATTAAGTAGTTTTCGGGGAGTGCCTGGGCCACCTCGACCTCTCCCAGATGCTTGCTCTTGCCGTAGACGCCGCAGGGACTCGGAGTATCATCGGGCGAGTATGGTGTGCGCCGGGAGTCGCGCCCGTCCGCACCACCGAACACATAGTCAGTAGACACATGAAGCATCATGCCTCCTGTCTCGGACAATGCACGTGCAAGATTGCCGGGGCCGGCTCCGTTGACGGAAAATGCCGCCTGCTCTTCCGACTCCGCCGCGTCAACCGCAGTAAAAGCGGCGCAGTTAACAAGCCAGTCAGGCTGTACATCACCAACTGCGTGCTTGACCGCCTTAAAGTCTGTAATGTCTAAGCGGGCAACTGCGCTGCCGCCGATCTCAGCTTCACCCAAGTCAAACAGCTGAAGCCGCGCTCCCGCAGCCTGAAGTCTCGGCACAAGGTCGCTAGCGAGCATACCCGCAGCTCCCGTTACCATAATATTCTTTCCTTCGAGTGCCATCGGAAATTCTCCGTTACGCCCTCAAGCGATCTCCGTAGTACGCCTGGTAAAAGGACTCGTACTCACCCGACTTAATCTGCTTCCACCAAGATTCGTTTTCCTGATACCAGCGAACTGTTGAGGCAAGGCCGTCATCAAAGGTCACTTCGGGCTGCCAACCCAGCTCGTTCTTAATCTTGGTGTAGTCTACCGCGTATCTGCGGTCGTGGCCCAGTCGGTCATCAACCGGTTTAATAAGTGATTCCGGTTTGCCGAGAAGCTTCAGGATGGCGTGAGTAACATCAACATTCTCTTTTTCGCTCTCCGGTGCCCCACCGATATTATAGACCTCACCTGCTCGGCCTCCCTGCAAAATAAGCATAATCGCGTGAGAATGGTCATCTACGTGCAGCCAGCTTCTTACGTTCTTACCGTCGCCATATAGCGGAAGCGGCTTATCAGTCATTGCGTTGGTAATGAAAAGCGGAATCAGCTTCTCAGGAAATTGGTAAGGCCCATAATTATTAGAACAGCGAGAGACCATTGTGTTCATGCCGTGCGTATGGAAGCCCGCCAGAACCAGAAGATCGGCACCTGTTTTTGAGGCAGAATATGCGCTGCTGGGTTTCAGCGGAGAGCTTTCGGTAAACCTGCCGGTAGGACCTAAGGAACCGTAAACTTCGTCTGTCGAAATCTGCAGATAGCGCTCGACGCCGGCATCTCGCGCAGTGTTCAGCAACACTTGCGTGCCCTCTACATTAGTTCGCACGAACGCCAAGGGATCCATTATCGAGCGGTCGACGTGAGACTCAGCAGCAAAGTTAACGACGGTGTCGATCTTTTCCTCGGCGAACAGCTGCTTAACCAGCTCGCCATCGCGAATATCTCCGCGAATAAAGCGGTAGTCATAGTTGCCGTCAAGGCCGTCCAGGTTGGCCAAGTTCCCTGCGTAAGTTAGAGCATCTAAGACAACGATTCTATGGTCCCCGAACGAAGTCCCACCACGCTCAAAAATCCAGCGGACAAAATTGGAGCCGATAAAACCCGCTCCGCCCGTTACCAACATTCTCATAAGGCTATCCTCTGCATTCTCGCCTAATGCTACAGATTGTTCGCGCCGGACTCGGCAACGAGATTTGCGGCGCGATTAAGAGACTCGAATGTTCCCGCATCCGTCCACCAACCTTCAAGCATATCGTAGGTGAGTTCACCTCGCTTCAAATACATGTTGTTGACGTCAGTAATTTCTAATTCACCACGGGCCGACGGTTCGAGCGTCTTGATAAAATTGAAGACTTCCGAATCATAGAAGTAGATACCTGTCACCGCCAAGTTGCTAACCGGCTCCTTCGGCTTTTCTACGATCCCGGTAACTTCACCGTCCTCAACTACCGCAACCCCGAAGCGATGCGCATCCTGCACCTCTTTAAGTAGAATCTTGGCGCCTCGCCCCTGGTGCCTGAAAGCCCGCGCCGCATCTCTGATATTGCCCTGAATAATGTTGTCACCGAGGACTACACAGATTGGCTCACCTGCAGCGAAGTATTCTGCTAAAGACAGAGCGTCTGCTATTCCACCTTCGCCCTCCTGGTAGGTGTAGTTAATATGCTCGAGTCCGAACTCCTTGCCGTTGCCGAGCAGTCGTAGAAAATGGCCCGCATAGTTTCCGCCGGTCACAAGCAGGATGTCACTTATCCCAGCATTGATCAGGGTCTGAATCGGGTAATAGATCATCGGCTTATCGTAAACCGGCAGGAGATGTTTGTTTGTCACAAGCGTGCACGGCTGAAGCCGACTGCCTAAACCGCCTGCTAAAATTACTCCTTTCATCACTTCCTCCTAAATAAGCCCGTTGCGGACTCTCTATGTATTGTTTGAATCGGTGCTGTATACGTTAGTTCCAAGTTCCCCAAGACCCACAAGAGTCAAAACGAAATTTACTCGCGACTCATCGGGATTCGACAGGTCGGAAAACTCAAGGTCAAACAACCAGCAGCGGCAGGCGCTCAAAACGCGCATTCCCACGCGGTTCTCGATGAATTCGCCGTTTAAATCATCGTATCGCGTATAGTATCCCAGCTTCAGGCGCTCTGTCATATTCAGCTGTAGACTGGCTTCGAGTTGGCGCAGATTTTGATCGTTAAATGTTAACTGAGCCCGAAGTTGGTCTCCACGCTTGTCGAAGAATTGCCCACCTAGGTAATAAGCTGAAAAATTCTGATCATCTAAACCGAAGTCCATCCCGCCGCGAAAGCGAAAGTACTCGTTTGGAAGCAGCAGCAACTCAGCTTTAAGATCTGACCACTCTGATAAATCGGGATTCTCGTCTTTGCGCGCCTCATTGATATCAAGACTTTGAGCGAGCCTTAAACGAGCCAACTCCCTAATAGTCGGACGCGGCGGCAGACCCGAACCAAGCTCGCCGCCAAAAACGCCATCATACCCGAGCTGCGGCTCAATCGGACCTCGATCGCTCATTACTCCTAAGTCAGCTATCTCCGGAGCAGCTTCTTCAATGCCGTAAAGATGTGGGCTGCGATCATCAAAGCGTCCGAAGAGGCTTTGATTTAGCTCAAAGGTTACGACGTTGCGCTGGGCGAGCTTGTCCAGCGAATCAAACTGTGGATTTTCCTGCTGATCAACATAGGGCACGTACTTGTACTTAATGCGAGGATTTACAGTATGCTTCATGCGCACGAGTTTTTTGGTAATCCCGAGCGTACCCAGCTCCGCAATCCGCGCAGCCAAGCTGTCGTCAGAGACGTTAAACGTCTTTTCGATTACTGACCCGATTCGGTAATTGAACTCCGGCACCAGGCGGTCAGATGAATTCACAAGATTGACCGGTTCCGTATCCGGATTGCCGTCGTCAGGGAGAGCTGTTTCATCGAGTTCATAAAGCGAACCGCGAACGGAAGCAGATATTTCCGAAGAAAAATAATTCTTAAAACGAAACGGCATTCTCACCTGGGGGACATACTCATATCGCCAGCCGTCGAATCCTTCCTGCCTTTGGAAATTCACTGCGGTCAGTTCATTGGTGAGGATGAATTTTGTGCCGTACTGATTGACGCCGAAGGGCTCGAAACGGTGACTACCGCCCACTACCAGCTCGGGCAGGCGCTGAAAAACCAGATCGTCATCTGTCACCAGCGCTTGCGAATATTCCCCGCGTAAATCAAGCGAGTAAGTATCCCAGAAAAAGGTTCTGAACAGCGCACTCGATGTCACGTAACGGCTGTTGCGCTCCGCAATCTCGTCAGTCGGCATCTCCCGAAGGTAAAGATCGTCACTGACATAATTGCCGTCCACAATGAGTTGAACCGGCAGCACTCCGTCGTTAGATCGGTAGCGGTAATCAAGATACGAGCCGACCCTTTCTTCATCAATCGTCGGGTCAAATAAACCGGTAAGATCCGTCCCTTGAGGGTCGCCGTCGCGCCACTTCTCATTTAAGTAGGCACCGCCGAAAACCACATTGGCTTTGCGTGAGAAAACCTGCCGATAGTGCAGCTTGCTGCCCCAGCGAGTTCCGGTATCAACCAAAGGAGTCAGCAACAAGTCAGCCGACTCGTTTATCGCCCAGAAAAATGGTGTCTCAAGCCTGAAGCCTGATTCGCTTCCTGTCCCGAAGGTAAATGGAAGAAACCCCGTATGGCGCTGTGTTCGAGCGGGAAACACGATCCACGGCACGTACATTACAGGAACATCGTAAAATCGAAGCGTCGAGTTCCACGCCTTGCCGTAGCCCTCTTTCGTTATCTCGACTCTGTCACTCCTAAGCTCCCAGGGCGAGCAGTCTTCCTCACCGGGACAGTCGCAGGTGGTAGCCGTGGCACGAGTCAAATCGTACTCTTCCTCACCCGACTTCTCCATCTGTGCAGCTTTGAAGTGATACATGCCGCCGGCATAATCGATCGAGCAGTGCTCTAGGCTGCCGATACCGGTTTCGATGTTCATAATCGCTTCTTGAGCGGTGATTGAGCTTAGCTGATCGCTTACGTAGACATTTCTATCGAGAAACGCCTCACCCGTGTCCAGGGCTACCGAACCAGATTCAGACTCAAATACAGAACCGCTGTGGGTGATCGTCATGCCGCCTTCGGCAAATATTCGATTCTCGGCAGCGTCGAAACGCAAACTCGGAGCGTCTATATCAAATGGAAGCCGCTCGTCACCTAGAGATAAATTGGAGGCATCTGCTTCCTCGACAGTCAATTCCGCCGGCGGTCTTGGCCGATACTTAGGGTGTGTTCTGTCTTCAAAGAACAGAAACTTGCGGTCCGGAGGCTCAACCTGGGCGACGGCGACTCGAACAAAGATAAGCAGCGTCACCAGCAAGATGCTGCCAGCCCTTATGCCGCTGCTGAGACAGCGGATTATGCTGCTACAGTTGCCGAGTCTCACTAGCGGCCCATTAAGAGATCTAAAACGTGCGACAGAGTTTGTTTAAGCTCGCCTCGCGGCACAACGAGGTCGACCATTCCGTGTTCCAGCAAGAACTCGGCTCGTTGAAATCCGTCCGGAAGCTTGCGCCTAATAGTCTGTTCAATCACGCGGGGACCGGCAAAACCAATCAATGCGCCGGGCTCGGCGATATTGATATCACCCTGCATCGCAAAAGAGGCGGCCACGCCGCCGGTCGTGGGATCTGTCAGAATTGACACATAAGGAAGACCCTTTGCACCATGCCGTTCAACAGCCGCGCTAACCTTGGCCATTTGCATTAGGGAATAAATCCCTTCCTGCATTCTTGCACCACCCGAGGCAGACACTATTATCGCCGGCTTGCCATCTTTGGTCGCGCCTTCCAGCATTCTGGTCAATTTCTCGCCGACAACGGAGCCCATGCTCCCGCCCATGAAAAAGAAGTTGAAAACACCGAGGTAAACCTGGCGTCCGTTCATCCTCGCCTTGCCTGTCTTTACGGCGTCGGCTGCACCGGTGCGCTTTTCCGCCTTCTTCAGACGTTCTCGGTATCTAAGTTGGTCGCGAAAGCCTAGCGGATCGTTTGATCGCAGCTCCACATCGAATTCTTCGAATGAACCCTGGTCACAGAGTACATCCAGCCGCTGCTCTACGGACAATCTGAAGTGATGGCCGCACTTTGGGCAGACCATCTGATTGCGTTCGAGCTCTTTGGAATAAATTACTGAGGTGCAGGACGGACATTTAGTCCAGAGCCCGCCGGGAAGCTGAAGCCGTTCGCTTTCCTCTGTGGTCGGCTTTGGACTCCTGCTTCTAGAGAACCACGCAGCGCACACTGTAAAACTGACCTCCTTTGAGCAAAATAGCTGCAAGGCGGAGAACTCTAAGTTGGCCTTCGAACTCGCCATTTCTCCCGCAGCAGGACCTCAACCGTATAGCAACACTCCCCCGCTTTGTCGAAGCGCGATTATCCAAAAGATCGGCTGTTTGTCGCTTGCTTGTCCGCAGCCGGATCGCTTTGCTTTTGACCCTCTACTTGGGCTAGCCTGCCTCAGCGCAGCTAGAAGACTTATCAACATGGCAAAACTGAATAAAATAGTAGATTACTTAGACCAAGCTCTTGAGCACGCTGCTTTTTCTGATGCGAGCCTCAACGGACTTCAAGTAGAAGGCGCATCTGAAGTCACCAAAGCTGCGTATGCGGTAGACGCGGCGATCACAACCGCTGAAAAAGCTGCGGAAATAGGCGCAAATTTTCTGATAGTTCACCACGGTATTTTTTGGGGTAAAGCAGAAGCCGTGCGCGGCAGCCGCAAGCGTCTGCTCGAAGTACTGCTCGGCAACGACATCAGCCTGTTCGCGTCGCACCTGCCGCTCGATGCACACAAAACCTGGGGTAATAACTATTCCCTCGCAGGTTTACTTGAAATGAGCAGTCTGCAGTCGGTACTCCCTTACGGCGGTCAACTGATCGGCTGCATGGGCGTCAACGAAAAGGCGCTTTCGATAGACGCCATCGTGGAGCGCCTTGCCGCACTCCCCGGCGCAGACAAAAAAATGCAGACCCTGCGTTTCGGTCCTGAGATTCCACAGCGCATCGCAGTTTGCTCGGGCTCGGCCGCGGACGGCTTGACCCGATTTCAAGAAGACGGCTTCGACACCTTCATCACCGGGGAGTCCAAGCAGTTTGCATATCATTTTGCGAAAGACAACAATCTGAACGCAATTTTCGCAGGCCACTATGCGACAGAAACTGTCGGCGTGAAGAATATTGCCGAAGAGATCAAGAATAAGTTCGGAGTTGACTACGAATTTATCGACTGCCCGACCGGCATCTAAACATTACGGAGGATACTGTTTCATGAAGCGAATTGCGGACGTAGATCTAAACGGAAAAACTGTATTCGTTCGCGCCGACCTGAACGTCCCGTTTAACGATAAAGGGCAAATCGCTGACGATACTCGTATTCGGGCCGCGCTCGACACAGTGAAGCACGCACTGGACGCAGGGGCTGCGGTTATCGTAGCAAGCCATTTAGGTCGCCCCAAAGGCGAGCGAAAAGAAGAGTTAAGCCTGAAGCCCGTAGCTGCTCGCATGAGTGAACTACTTGGGCTGAAAGTCGGTTTTGCTGAGGACTGCGTCGGCCCTGAGACATCGGAAGCCGCGTCTGAGCTAAAACCCGGAGAAGTTTTACTGCTTGAGAACCTGCGTTTTCACAAAGAAGAGACAGAGAACAACGACGACTTCGCCAAGCAGCTGGCCTCGCTGGCAGACTGTTATGTAAATGACGCCTTCGGCACAGCCCACAGAGCACACGCCTCGACGGCAGGGATTGTCAATCACGTTGCATGTTCTGCGGCAGGTATACTGCTCCAAAAGGAACTTGATTTTTTTGCAAAGGCATTCGAGGATCCGAAACGCCCAGTAGCCGCGATTTTCGGCGGCGCGAAAATTTCTACCAAACTGGCAGCAATCAAAAACACCGCCAAGCATGCAGACAAGATCTTAATCGGCGGAGCAATGGCAAACACTTTTTTTGCTGCTGACGAGCTTCCGGTGGGAGCGTCCTTATACGAAGCTGAACTCTTGGATACGGCTCGTGAAGTCCGTAAGTATGCCCAGTCCCAAAACTGCGAGCTGCTGCTGCCCACAGATGTAATTGTCGGTTCGGAGTTTTCTTCTAAAGCAGAAACCAAAGTCGTGAATGTCGACTCTATTCCAGACGGATGGATGGCGCTCGACATCGGCCCTCGAACGATCACCACTTTTGTTGAAGCCCTGTCCAATTGTGCGACCATAGTATGGAACGGCCCGATGGGCGCATTTGAGATGGAGCCTTTTGCAAACGGCACCTATGCTATCGTCGATGCCCTCGCCGGGAGCAGCGGGCTGACAGTTGTCGGCGGCGGTGATACTGACCTGGCCCTGCATGAACGCCGCGCCGTAGAAAAGATGTCCTACGTTTCAACCGGGGGCGGAGCCTTCTTAGAGCTGCTTGAGGGCAAGACCCTGCCGGCGGTGGCGGCTTTGGATAAATAGGCGGACGTTTTCCGCCGGCTTTAGCGCGCCTTTTACGAGAATCCCGAAGAAGTCTTGGGGAAATTGTACATTTTTGAACACTCCCGGGATAAAAATGTACGTCGTAAGTAGCTACAATAAATACGAATATCGAAATAATGTTCAAAATTGAGCTTTTTTTTGGAGAAAAAGCTTAAGTTTTGCGCCCCCCCGGTCGTTTAGACATCTGTGCGTCACTGAGTCACTTTTGATGCATAACTTTAATGAGTATTTAATGATATTTGATGTGGTGGTACAGACGATGAGCACAACGGCTGAGAACAATAACCTTACGGTCGGATCGGAAAGGTTTGAAGAGAAAAAGCAGGAAGGCAGCACTCCAAAGCGAGCGCGCAAGGCTACACTGCTTAAGCTGCAGTGGCTTGCTGAGCGTTTACGCAAAGTGGAACGTATCAAGAGATCCGTGGCAGACGGAACCTACAGAGTTGATTCTGAGGATGTCGCCCGGGCGCTGCTTAATTTAAAGTAGACGGCTGTAGTACCGTTTTGCGGCCGCTATAGGTCGATAAAGATTTGCGCTTAACTTGGGGCGCATAGCGCTCTGATTACACAACACAAAAATTCTTCTAAAGGCACTTCGTTCGAAGTGCCTTTTTTTCGCCTTAATATTGGCTCCTTCCGGCTCAATCTACTACGATACCGCACAATTCACACTTTCAGACTAAGGAACGTGGCAGCGGTTAATAGGTATTGAGCAGGCCGACCGCGCTGACATACAACATCGTCTATGTCCAAGATTGTCTCCCGAATAAACACCTCCACCCCCGAGTATCGCGCAAAGCAGGACTCCTACCAGAAGGAGATCGAAATGCTTGAGCAGCAGCTGCACCGAGCTGAGCACCCTGAACGGCCGGACTCCGTCGCGCTGAGCCGCTCGCGGGGAAAACTGCTTACGAGTGAGCGCATTCGCGGATTGGTCGACCCCGGAACCAGCGTACTTCAGCTTGCACAGCTTGCCGGCCTGGGAATGTATGAGGGCGTAGAGCCGGGAGCGGGTATGACAGCCTGCATCGGCAAGATCTGCGGACGTCACTGCATGATCATCGCTAACAACCCGGCCGTTAAAGGCGGCACGTATTTTCCTATGACTGTGAAGAAGCACATTCGCGCACAGGAGATTGCTCTAGAGAATAATTTGCCTTGCGTTTACCTCGTCGACAGCGGCGGCGCGTTTCTCCCGATGCAAGCCGATGTCTTTCCCGACCGATTTCATTTTGGCCGCATTTTTTACAACCAGGCCGTGATGAGCAGTCGCCGAATCCCGCAAATTTCGGTAGTTCTCGGCTCATGCACCGCAGGAGGTGCATACGTTCCTGCGATGAGCGATGAAACCATCATGGTCCGCGGAAACGCCACCATCTTCCTCGGCGGCCCCCCTCTGGTCAAAGCCGCAACCGGAGAAGTCGTAAGCGCAGAAGAACTTGGAGGCGCGGAAGTTCACTGCAAGATCAGCGGCGTCAGCGACCATCTCGCCGAAGACGAGCAGCATGCTCTCATTCGAGCCAGAGAAATTATCGCCTCACTCGGGCCTGAGCGCTGCGCGCTGCCGAGGCTTGAGCCAGATCAGCCGAGCGAAGATCCCGATTACGATCCGCAGGAGCTCTACGGAATCGTCGGCACTGACTTAAAAAAAATATTTCCTATCCGTGAAGTAATAGCTCGAATCGTAGACGGATCGCGATTCGACGAATTCAAAGCACAGTACGGTGAAACGATAAAATGCGGCTTCGCCCATGTCTGCGGCTACCGGGTAGGACTTATCGCAAATGACGGCATTCTTTTCAGCGAATCTGCCCTAAAAGCTGCGCACTTCATCGAGCTGTGCTGTCAACGCTCAGTTCCATTGGTGTTTCTGCAGAACATCTCGGGATTCATGGTCGGCAAGAAATACGAAAATGAAGGGATCGCTAAGCACGGCGCTAAGATGGTCACCGCGGTCAGCACCGCCTGGGTTCCTAAGCTGACATTAATCATCGGCGGCTCATTCGGCGCAGGCAATTACGGGATGTGCGGGCGAGCCTACGAACCGCGATTCTTATTCACCTGGCCGAACTCCAGAATTTCCGTGATGGGAGGCGCCCAGGCGGCCAACGTGTTGACTGATGTTAAGTATGAAGCATTGAAACGAAAAGGCGTCGACTATGACGAAAGTGAACGAAAGACTTACCACAAAAAGATAACTGACAAATACGAGGCGGAGGGCTCTCCATATTTTGCAACGGCCAGGCTGTGGGATGACGGGATTATCGACCCGCTCAAAACTCGCCATACCCTCGCAATGAGCCTTGCGGCATGCGCCCACGATCCCGTGAGACAGGGACACTTCGGGCTTTTTCGGATGTAATATGAAGAAAGTACTAGTTGCAAATCGAGGCGAAATCGCAGTTCGTGTAATGCGCACCGCTAAGTCTCTCGGCATTAAAACTGTAGCGGTTTACTCCGAAGCGGACGCCGGCACAGCTCACGTTGAACTTGCGGACGAGGCCTATCCGATAGGACCGGCTGCCGCAGCAGAAAGCTATCTAAATCAGCAGAAAATCCTCGAGGCGGCAAAGCTGTCCGGTGCCGACTGTATTCACCCAGGATATGGATTCTTGGCGGAGAATCCGGATTTTGCGCACGCCGTTGCGGAAAGTGGACTTACCTTCATTGGTCCAAGCGCAGAAGCGATGCGCAAGCTCGGCCATAAAGACAGCGCACGCGCCCTTGCCGAGAAAGCCGGCGTCCCCGTCGTACCCGGCTTCCACGACGATGACTCAAGTGACGAGACGCTAATTAAGGAATCTGAGCGTATAGGGCTGCCAGTTCTGCTCAAAGCCCGTGCCGGGGGCGGCGGCAAGGGCATGCGCACAGTGAGAAAAATCAAGGATCTGAAAGATGCTATCGCGGGAGCTAGACGCGAGGGGAAAGCATTCTTCGCGGATGACCGGCTGCTTGTCGAAAAACTAATAGCACCAGCCCGCCACATCGAAGTTCAAGTTATCGCCGATAGTCACGGCAATGTAAGAACGATCTTTGAACGTGAATGTTCGCTGCAGCGAAGGCATCAGAAGATCATCGAGGAGAGTCCAGCCAAGGGATTGAGCGATGGACTGCGGCAGCGAATTTACCAGGCAGCTTCGGACCTAGCGCAACATGCGAACCTTACCAGCGCCTCAACAATCGAGTTCATCCTGCCTGCGGAAAGCCGAAACAACAGTGATCCGTTTTACTTTCTGGAAGCAAACTGCCGAATTCAAGTCGAACATCCCGTCACCGAAGCTACGACCGGCATCGATCTGGTAGAGCTGCAGTTCCTAGTAGCGGGCGGCGGTGATTTATCCACTATAGATTTCCCGGACACTCAATGTGGCCACGCAATCGAGGCCCGAATTTACGCGGAGCTGCCGGGACGTGAATTTTTGCCGACTGTCGGCCGCATAAAGGCCCTATCATTCCCTCAAAGTCCGGGAATTCGTGTAGATCATGCGCTTACCGAAGGCATCCAAATAACCACCAACTACGATCCGATGTTGGCAAAACTCATTGTGCACTCAAGCGATCGCCAACATGCCTTAGCTGGAATGCGCGATGCGCTTGCAAAGACGAAAATCTTCGGTGTCGAAACAAATATTCGCTTCCTCGATCAACTGCTGTCAGATCCCACCGCTTCGTCCGGCATTGCACATACTACTTACGTTGATGAAAATTTAACGTCTCTCACCGACTGCTACGATGACATTTTGGCGCTGCAATCCGCGGTTTGCTCGTTTTTCATCGCCCGAGTCGCCCGCTTCATTCGAACAAACTCGGATGTCTATGTAGCAGCCGCCGAGCAAGGGGCCCGCAGCAACGAACCGCTTGAACAAATCAGCGTCCAGAGCACAGCCACCGGCAAAGAATATAGTATCAGCGCCCGAGTCCTCGAAGCCCCGGGCGGCGGCAGCATTTGCGGAGCATGGGAATTTGAAGTCGACGAAGACCGTGTTCAGCTCCAAGTGGGCAGATCCGACAATCAGAACGAATTTAAACTTTCACTCGGCAAAGACGGGGCGAGGCTCGTACATTTTCAGATTTTAGAAGGCAACGCTCTCGCACATACGAAAGTATCGCTGCTCGCGTTCCAACAGCACTTCAAAGTCGAGCAGTTTGTCGCCAAAAACATCGAAGGCGACGGCGACGCCGCGGACAGCGGAGCCATCACCTCCCCGCTCCCAGGAACTCTAATTCGGCTGAACGTCAAGCAGGGCGATAGCGTAGCCGAAGGCGAGACTGTGTGCGTGATTGAATCGATGAAAATGGAGCATGCGCTATGTGCTTCGGCCGCCAGCACGGTGCAGGAGATACTCGCCGAACCCGGCGCCTCCGTCGAGCAGGGGCAAGTACTAGTACGGTTAGAGGCTTAAGGGCG
>JAUIIP010000290.1 GCA_030431555.1 bacterium | reverse complement strand
TACGGCTCGGGTAATATCAAAGCTATTCTCAACGTCTTTAAGCGGCTCAAAATTGAGTGCGCTGTCGCTTCCAGGTCGCCCGAGTTGTCTAAAGCGAGCAAAATAATTCTCCCCGGTGTAGGCGCGTTTGACCAGACTATGCATCAGCTAGACGCTTCAGGTCTGCGTTCTGAGCTTAATAATCTTGTGCTGAATAAGAAACTCCCGGTGCTGGGGATCTGTGTCGGCATGCAGGTCATGGCGAACTCCAGCGAAGAAGGTACAAGCGAGGGCCTGGGATGGATCAATGGCACAGTAAGACGCTTTCCTACGGAGAACCTAAGCTCCAAGCCGCATCTTCCGCATATGGGCTGGAATACCGTCGCGCCGCTTCGCTCATCGTCCTTGTTCGACAACATTGATCAGGATCGAGGGTTCTATTTTCTTCACTCGTATTTTTTCGACTGTAAGGAGCAGTCGCAGGTTTTGGCTACCGCACATTATGGCCTCGACTTTCCGGCAGTTGTCATGCGCGAGAACATCATTGGCTGTCAGTTTCATCCGGAGAAGAGCCACAGCAACGGAATCAGCGTCTTTAAGAACTTCGCGGAGATGGCCTGATGCTTCGTTCTCGAATAATTCCCTGCCTGCTTGTCCACGACGGCGGTTTGGTGAAAACCACCAAATTTAAGGATCCGAAATACGTAGGCGATCCGATTAACGCGGTTAAGATTTTTAACGAAAAAGAAGCGGACGAGCTAATCGTGCTCGATATCGATGCCAGTGCGCAGAATCGTGAGCCCGATTACGCAATGATTGAGCATCTGGCGTACGAGTGCCGAATGCCGTTTTGCTACGGCGGGGGGATTAAGACCGCGCAGCAGGCGCTAAAGATTATTAAGCTTGGCGTGGAGAAAGTGGCCTTGAGTTCTGCTGCGGTTGAAAACCCCGCCCTGCTTCAAGAGATCGCACAGTCCGCAGGTCAGCAGAGCGTTGTGGCGGTCGTCGATGTCAAGCGCACATTGCTGGGCTCATACGAAATTTATACCCATAACGCGAAGCGTAAAGTTAAGGCTGACTTACTGGAGCTGCTTGGCAAGCTGCAGCAACTTGGCGTTGGGGAAATCGTTATTAATTCGATTGATCGCGATGGGACAATGAAGGGCTACGATGAGGCGCTCGTCCAGAAAGTTCGGAATGCCGTCGACGTGCCGATAACAGTCTTAGGCGGCGCCGGAAGTCTAGATGACCTTAAGAACCTGGTCGCAACATACAAAGTGATCGGTGCTTCGGCGGGTAGTCTGTTTGTATTTAAGGGCCCGTATCGGGCTGTCTTAATAAATTATCCAAGGCCTGAAGAAATCCAGGAAATAACAGGGGCTCAGTAGGCTGCTAGTTAATCTCTTCAAGGCCGCCGTTGTCGAAAGATTGCTTCGCCGCGAATGTTGCCTGCATTGCGTAATAGATGCTTTCAAAGCTGGTCGCCGGAGCGGTGCCCTGTTCAATTGCAGAGACAAACGCTTTTACCGCGGCGTTGTGCCCCTTGTCTTGAGAGAGTGCGCGCTTCTTCGAAAAGCTGCTAAACCCGGCACCGCTCAGGCTCTTGTAGTTGTCGAGTTCAAGAACTCTTCCTTCAGAAAAAATCTTAAGATTTTCCTTGGGGAACTTCTTAGAACCGTTCACCAGATAATTAATGCTTCCGATTGAGCCATCTGCAAACTCAAGGGACACGCTGAATGATACGTCGAGCTTTGCGCTGCTGCCCTGTCTAAATGTTGAAACCTTTACAGCCGGCGCACCGACAATGTGGATCAATAGGTCGATAAAATGGCAGCACTCTCCGACTAATCGTCCGCCGCCCACCGCTTCGTCAAGCAGCCAATGTGATTCCGGAAGCTGTCCCGCATTGCATACGTAGAGCAAAGACAGCGGCTCGCTGCGGCGCTTAATCAGCTCCTGGGCTTTGACGACTAAAGGCGCAAAGCGTCGATTGAATCCGGCCATCATATGCACAGGGTTCTTTAAGTAAGTCGCGCGTATTTCCTCCAGCTCATCCGAGCTTAAGCACAAGGGCTTCTCGACAAATATGTTCCTGCCGCGCTTAAGCGCTTCCATCACAAAGTGAAAGTGGCTGTTGTGGCGGGGGGTGATAAAAACGGTGTTTGTCTCAGGGTCATCCAAAAGCTCGCTAGTATCAGTAGTGCTGCGCTCGATATCCAGCTTTGTTGCCAAGGTAGAGGCGCTTAGACCCTTGCGGCTCGATACCCACTTCATTCGAGCTCCGCTTTTGCTAATTGCCGGTGCCAAAACAGATCGCGTAAATCCTCCGGCACCAATTAAACCGACGCAAACCTCCTTACTGGTAAGATCCAGCGGCTTGCCGGCGACATGAATAACAGTTTTTTCCTCAAGCGGATTAACATTTGGGTCCTGAGGATACTCAAGCAGAACTCCGATCGCCTCGCCGCCGCTAACTTCTTCGTAGGCTGCTGACGCGCTGCCGAAGTCGTGCTTGCTGCTTATGAGCGGAGCAACGTCCAGCTTGCCCTCAGCCATTAACTGTAGAATCGCATCGAAGTTGCGTTTTGCTGTCCAGCGCACGAAGGGCAGGGGATAGTCGCTGCCTTCCGACTCGTACGCCGGATCGTATCTTCCCGGCCCGTAGGAGCAAGATACCTGAAATGTGAGTTCTTTTTCGTAGAAGTCAGCTCGTCGCAGATTGAGGCCGGTAACGCCTGTGAGTACGATGCGCCCACGTTTGCGGCAGCACTCGGCTGCCTGATGCATTAGCAGATCACTCTTTGTCGAGGCTGTAATAAGCGCACCGTCCGCACCGATTCCTCCGGTAACTTCGCTAACGGCAGCTGCCGGGTCGAAGTCGTCACCAACGACGAACGCCTGCGCACCGAATTGTCTAGCCAGTGCGACGCGATTTTCGTCGAGGTCAAAGCCGATAGCGCGGCAGCCGGACTGACGCAGCAGCTGCACTGCCACCTGACCAATTAGACCGAGGCCAAAAACAGCGAAAGTCTCGCCGATTGTCGGTTCAAGCAGGCGAATCCCCTGGAGTGCAATTGCCGAAACCACGGTAAACGAGGCAGTTTCATCGTCGACATCTTCGGGGATGTGGGATGCGAGATTTTCGGGTACTACCACAACTTCGGCGTGATGCCCGTTGGATACGACCCTATCGCCGACAGCGAAATCCTTTACGCCGTCGCCTATAGCAATCACAGTCCCAACGTTGCTGTAGCCCAGCGGAATCGGCTCATTAAGCTTAGAACTTACCGCCTGAAATGTTGGCCCAATTCCATCGGTCTTCACCTTGTCCAGGACCTGCCTAACCTTCTCCGGCTGCTGCTTGGCCTTCTCCAAATATCCGGCCTTGCCGAAGTCCACCAGCATCCGCTCTGTCCCGGCGGAGATTAGGGAGCGATGAGAACGAACGATAATTTCACCGACTCCTGGTGAGGGGACTGGAGAGGTTTGCAAGAAAATGTCACCGGTCTGAAAATTGTGAAGTAGCTGTTGCATGGCCGTTAATCGATCGCTGGAAGGGTTCAAATAGTTACCGCATAGTATTTACGTCGACCACAAGCAAGAAACTTTCAACCTACCTAGAATACTCCTTACTATTTCGCGAATTGACTAACCGAGGTAAGCTTTTAATTGGAAAGCGTATAGCTGTAGGAGCCTCCGGTCAAACTGCCTGTGAAAGCTAAATCAGATAAATGTTCCAAGGAAAATGGGATATTAGATTATGTGTGGTGGCGGCGCCGACTTGGCGCACCCATGTCTAATACAGTGACCCTTCTTTTGTTAGTTGCAAGCGGAGTCCAAAGTCAAAACTTCTCATGTGTAGAATATTTATAAACGGTTTTCACGCAAAAGCAAGTGGTGGGAGAAGCGTCCTTAAAAACTTTCTTGCTGTATTACGAACTAGTTCCTGCGAAGAAAGGTATTTCGTTTTGGTGCCTAGTCTTGAACCGTACGAGCAGTATGAGTGTGAAAACATAAATCTTATCGAGCTTCCCCTTTACATGCAGTCG
>JAUIIP010000289.1 GCA_030431555.1 bacterium | reverse complement strand
CCCTGGAGATTCCCGTTGTGGGCAGTGGTGATATTGTTGACGCTGAGACTGCTCAGCGCGCACTAACGAGCGGAGTCGCCGGAATAATGATTGGCCGCGGAGCAATGGCTAATCCTTGGATTTTTTCAGAGATCACATCGGCAGTTCGCGGCGAAGCTTTTGCCGAGAAGGGAGCTTTCGAGACCATCGATCTTCTGGAGCGCTACGCTGTAATATTAAGCGCGAACATGCCGGAGCGAGGCGTAACCGGTAAAATGAAGCAGCTTGCCTCGCAGGCGACGCGCAGAATAAAAGGCTCATCGAAAGCGCGCCGAGCCATTTGCACCTCACAGAGTCTCTCAGAAATGCTGGAGGTTCTTCAGCGTTGGCGAGAGTATCTGCTCGCGCAGAGGAGCCCAATACCGGAAGCTCGTAGCGGCGCGCTCACTCCGAGCGCGAGCGAGCTGGCACGATGATTCGCTGCAAAGAGATTTGGAAAAGTTTTGACGGTAGACCGGTGCTGCGCGGTGTAAACGTATCATTCGGGCGCGGCGAGCTAATCGGCTTGATCGGCCCGAGCGGTGGAGGGAAAAGCGTGCTGCTCAAGATTCTTGGCGGTGTGCTTGAAGCGGATTACGGCGAAGTTGATAGGGAGGGTGCTTCCGAGATTGGCTTTCTGTTTCAAGAAGGCGCCCTGTTCGATTCAATGAATGTGCTCGACAATGTGGCATTCCCATTAAGAGAAGCGCATCCAGACCTAAATTATCAGCAGCGGATGGAGCGGGCCTATCAGGCGCTTGTCGGAGTAGGCTTAGGCAAGGACTACAAGAAACTTCCCGGACAGCTCAGCGGCGGTATGCGCCGCAGAGTAGCCCTCGCACGCGCTGTGGTTGCTCGACCGGCCCTGGTGCTGCTTGACGATCCTACAGGAGGTCTCGATCCGGTTGCCGCGAGTGTGATCATGAAGCTTATTCGCGATCTGCATCGAGATTTCGGCTCGACGATAATAATTGTCAGCCATGACTTGCGCAGGCTGCTGCCTGTCGTTCCGAGAGTTCTCGGGCTGTTCGGCGGCAGGATTACTGTCGACTGCGAGCCTGAAAAGCTGCCGCAAGAAGCTGAAAGTGGAGTGATTAAGTTTGTTGAGACGCGGTACGATTTCTCTGCGCCAAGTGCGCATTAGGTAACAAAATGGGCCGCAAACAGCAGAAAATTGACTCCGCCAGAAAGAAGCTGCTTAGTGGAATAGGTGTGCCCGAGCAGCAAGAGTTTAAGCCTGACCCGTTTCAGTCTGAAGCTATCGAGTCCTTGCATGACGGTGTTGATACGCTTGTGATCGCGCCGACTGGTGCGGGGAAAACATACATCGCGGTTGAGGCGATTCGCCGGGTGGTTGAGGAAGGAGCTCGCGCTGTGTACACCGCGCCGCTTAAAGCGCTCTCGAATGCGAAATACACTGAGTTCAAGAAAAAGTTCGAGCCTGAACATCGCGTTGGTCTGCTTACCGGAGACAGAAAGATCGAAGGTGATGCAGATATCGTAGTTGCCACGACGGAAATCTACCGCAACGAATTGTACAATTTGAAAGAGCAGGGCACCTATTCGCTTGTGGTCCTCGATGAATTTCACTACCTCGCTGATTCCCAGCGCGGGCCCGTATGGGAAGAGAGCGTTATCCTCTCGGCTCGTTCCTCGACCTTGCTAATGCTCAGTGCGTCGATTTCGAACGCGCAGCAGGTAGCGGATTGGATTCATGACATCCGTGGGCGTGAGGTTAGAATTGTTTCGATAGCGGAGCGGCCTGTGGAGCTGCGGCTGGCGTTTCTTCATCCGGAGCACGGTGTCATTCCGCTTGAGAACGAGCAGCACGAAATTTTCCCTGAGGTAAAATCATTTTACGCAGACGCGCGCTCGGGACGTAGAGGGAAGGGCCGAGACCGCAAGCGATTTGGCGGAGGCAAAGGCCGGCGGCGCAGGGGCGGAAAGAAGGGGAAGTAGATGCGTCGAGACATACCGCTTTCGGACATTCTGGTTGAACTTGAGCGCGATAATATGCTGCCTGCGTTGGTGTTCAGAACATCTCGCAGCCAGTGTGACAGTGATGCGATGCGAATCGCTTCCAATGAGCGGCTGCATTTGCCGGCAGAGCGCCAGAGAGTCCTGCGGACCTATGTTCACGAAGTCGCAGAGAAATACGACATGGACCTTGAGCTGATTCGGACCAATCCGCAGTATCAAGGGCTGCTCTTAACCGGCGTAGGAGCCCACCATGCAGGTCAGCTCCTGACTTGGAGACTGCTGTTGGAAGAGTTGATGGCTGAAGGCCTGCTCAGAGTAATGGTAGCCACCGGGACAGTAGCAGCCGGGGTGGATTTTCCCGCCCGCACGGTGGTCATTACCGCACATTCGCGCAGGGGATCCGAAGGCTTTACGACCCTCAGCGCTGCTGAATTCCAGCAAATGTCGGGTCGCGCGGGCAGGCGCGGTCGTGATACCGTTGGGTTTTGTGTTGTTGCTCCCAACCCGTTTTGTGACGCGCGCCAGCTTTTGAAAGTGGCGAAGCGTAAACCTGAGCCCTTGTCATCGGCCTATTTTCCCAGCCCGAGTACGGTGCTCAATTTGCTGCGCTACCGCAATGTCGATGATCTTCGCTACACGGTTGAGCGAAGCCTTGCTGCCTTTATCGATCGGCGCCGAGGAGTCGAACTCTCCCAGGAAGCTCAGGAGATAGAGGATGAGCTGGAGGACTCCGCACTAAACGAACGCGAAGCTAAACGCCTTCGCAAGCGAGCTAGGCGGCTGAAAAGGCAGGCCGAACAGGCCGGCAGTCAGCAATTGGCATTGCTCGATGCGGCGCTGGACGGGCTGCGCGAACTGGGATACCTCGAGGGAGATACGCTGTCGGAGAAAGGTTATTGGGCGGCAAACCTTTGTACTAGCTTGGTATTGGAGCTGGCTGAGACGATCGAGGACGGTGTGTTCGACGCGAGAAGCGCAGAAGATCTTGCTGCTTTAGTCGCTTCGGTGGCCGGTGACTCGTACCGCACTTATCTCAAAACCAAGAAGTCAGTTATCGAAGAAAAGGATGTTGAACGCATCAGCGCGGTGCTGCGTCGAGTGGGAGAGAGCGGGATGCCTGGTGTGGTTGAGGACCGGCAGGTCCTACAGTCAGCCGCATTTACTGTTATTACCTGGATGCAGGCTGAAAACTGGCAGGAGTTTCGCGGACTGCTGCTGCTGAGTGGTGTCGCCGAGGGCGACGCCGCGCGGCTGATTACGCAGACAGCTGATCACCTTAACCAACTCACGCGACTAATGGACACCCACCGCGATCTGGCGTTTCGCGCTGAGGAAGCTAAGCGGCGCATTCTGCGGCCGCCGCTTACCGAAGCAATGAATGTAGAAGCAATTGAAGGCAGCTAAGTCTTCACGCTGCGGCTTTAGAACACCCATTCTAGAGAAAATTCGCTAAGCGAGTACTCGTTCTACAGTTTCTAATAGATTTATTTTGGGGCTGCGGTATCGTTGCTTCATTCCGGTTTTAGTGACTTCAGAAGTCACGGCAGGTTTTTTCTCGCTATAACGATAATAGAGCGCAGTGCCTATTGTTTATGCCGGAGAAAGTGCAACATGAGCGTATATACAGCAGACGCGGTATCGAACCTGTTCGAACCAGACGTCGTTCTCCCATCCCAGTTTAATGAGCGGTCCGCCCGAGGCATTAGTGGCGGTGAGCGTAAGCTTATGGCAGCCCTGCTGTCTGACGGCATCGAGGCTTACGTCGCGCAGCAGACGGCAGTAGAGTCGCATCAGAGTCTACAGAATGAAGTCTCCGAGTGGGTCGAGACAAAAGATCTATCATACGTATTCAGCTTCGATGTGGTGTGTGAGTGCCTAGGAATCAATCCGGACTATTTGAGGCTCGGGCTGATGCGCTACGTTGAGTCAGTTCGTCTTGCGCGCAAGGAAGGCCGCGGACCGCGTCGAGTTTGGAAAAAGATCCGTAGACCAAGAAAGGTTTAGGCCTCTCGATTTCAGTTTCCTTTTCTTACT
>JAUIIP010000288.1 GCA_030431555.1 bacterium | reverse complement strand
GATATCATGCTCTAGAAGGTTTTTTATGGTCATTTCCAGAACCACGAGCGGGTCCTTACCCTCAATCGGCGCTTCTTCTTTGAATTGTTTTAAGCCCGATTCGAGCATGTCCAAATTGGCGTTCGTAAAGGGCCGAAAGCTGCCACGAAGCAGCAGCACGGGCCTCTTGTAGAAAACTTCCGACGAAAGCTCTGCTTTACTGTCTTTACTGAAAAGTACGGCTCTGTTGAAGCGCTGCTCCAGCAAAACGAGATTGAGTTCGCGCTGACTCACATCCGCAAAGGCCGGACCATTGAATTCAATCGCTTCGACTTCTATTCGATCAGTCCCAATTCCTTCGGCCAGCGAACAGATTAGTTTCTCCGGATCCGCCCAGTGATGAAACGCACCATAAAGAACATTGATGCCGAAAAGTCCGAGAGCTTCGGCTTGGAGCACATTCGATTGGTCCAACATCCTCACGTGGAGGATGATTTCATTATCGTCTCCCCGCGGCTCAGTCTGAAAACGCACCCCCATCCATCCGTGACACTCATTGGTACCCCGGTAGTTTCGCGCTGCGACAGTGTCCGCAAACGCAAAAAAGCGCGTCTTGTCACCGCGCTGTTTGTTAAGGCGCTCCAGCAAAAGCGAATACTCGTGGTCAAGCATTCCGACGAGACGCTCCCTCGAAACATAGCGCCTGACAGGGCCATAGATATCGTCACTAACACGCATATCATAAGCGGACATGGTCTTGGCGACGGTGCCTGAAGCAGCACCAACTTGAAACATTTGACGCGCCACTTCCTGCCCAGCACCGATCTCGGCAATTGTTCCGTAAATTGACTCGTCAAGGTTGAGTTCGAGAGCTTTGTTCGAGCAAATTTTATTCGTATCGTCCATGGCGAGGACTATAACAAACGGCAGGTGTGTTAACTAGCCAAGCGCAGGCTTCAAGTGAGCGCGGCCAATCTCGGGACCCTTGCTCCGTTTCTCCTTCGGAACGAGCCGATCTGCCAGCAACGCCGGTACCCAGAGCGAGCCGGCAATTACCAGGGTAAACAGCAAGCCTTCCGTAAACGAAACAGTGCTGAGCGTGGGCTCAAGCGGTGAAATCAAAACACGAAAAATGACATGAAATGTAAAAACATGCAGTGGGTATCTGCCAATCAGTGCGAAAATCGGCCAGTTAAACCAAGAAGGTTTGGCTCTGAATAAAGGAACAAATATGTACAGAAAGGCGATATAATTCAATAAGACTAGCGGTCCGAAGAAAGCGTTTCCTCGGGCGTACCATAGGAATTCTAGCAGATGCACGACGCGGGAAGTTTCGTCCAGACCAAACAGGTAATAAAGACCATATCGATAGCGAATTGCAGCGAAGACTAAAAAGAAGAATCCGCCAATCAACATTAACGGTTTCTTCGGAGTAATCACTTTGCCGGGGTTTAACGAGATGTAAGCCCCCCAGAACAAGCCCAACACGTACAGGAATTGCCAGCCGGGTATGAAAAAGACGCCGAGATTGACTATACCGAGATCCTGAAAGAAGTGATTCTCAAGCGGCACCAATTTAAAGCCAACCAGTGCGAACAAAACTTGTGTCGCTAACCACACCGAGAAACTGATCATAAACACTTTCTTCCAACGACCTTCACAAAGCGCCTCAATTACAAACGGCGTAATGCAGAAGTAGACGACGAACATCGGCAGTGTTCGAAGTGCAACCGGCTGATAAAGCAGCAGTGAGCTAAGCACCACGGCTACAACAGGGTTGCTTAGGAACAGCTCTCCGCGCGGCCCCCATTTTTCAGCATAAATTGGAGAGAAATTGACCAAGCCCGCTACTACGAGCACACAGAGCAAATGTGCGCCCCAAATCATCGCCGCTCGGCTGAATACCCTGGATCTTAAGTAATCACGCCCGCCCGCGACATAAGCGCGCGTATAGCTCATGCCACAAACAATCGCCGAAACCAGCACGAAGTGTTCTGCTCCAGCGCCAAGGCCAAGCGGCTTATCAATTAGTGCACCTAGAGGACCAGCATTGTGTCCGACAGTCATTAGGACCAGGAAAAGTCCCCGAAAAGAATCAAATCTCGGATCGCGCTGCATACAAATTCCTACAACATCCCAATATGTCACGCGCTTAGATGGCGCACTATACGTGATAAGTTTTATGTTGTATATAGCAGTGGGCGCGGCGCTATTTTGAGTAGTATTATGTGGTATTTGCGCTAATGGCGAATCGAAAAACTAATGTGGTGGCTTTACGAGATTTCCAGCGGGAACCTCTAAACCATTTAGCTTCACCACTGCGCCTTGTTCAGCGTAGACCGGCCGCCCTCAGGCTGGTACCGCTATTTCTCTTCGTCTGCTTCGTAGTATTCAAGAGCACTTTCTTCTCCGCTCAATTCGTCTCCGGCTCATACTCCGATCACATTAAGAATTTCTCCCTGATCTACATTCCGATGGTGACAATTCTGCTGCACACTCTGGTGCTGAAACACTTTCGGTTCAGAGTATTTTGTCTGTTGGTCTTTCTTGACACCTTAGTCTCAATAGGAATCGCCACGTATTTCGAGTATTTTTCAGAGAACGTAGACTTACACACCTTATCAGCAACAGTTCACGAATTTATGCCGGTCGCCGACTCGCTGTTCGTGCTTATGCCGAAGAAGGCGGCGGTTCTCCTCCTGCTGTTGACTCTCGGTGAATGCCTGGCCGCCCGGCAGATACGCCGTCTATCCTTAAAAAACGCTTGGAAGCCCTTAGCATGCTTGGTGCTGCCCCTCGCCATTTTGGGAACTTACAAGGTGCCGTTCTGGCAGGCGACGAAAACACTCTATTACGATCGAGCGATTGCAGTTCATGGATATTATGCTGCGTTTGTTTTTGATGTTCTATTCAGTTCACCCATTCCGAGCGCAGAGGACGTAAAGCAAAGAACTCAAATCATTAACCAAACTTATCCCACCCAGCTTTTGCCTAAGGGCATCATCGCAGGAGACAGTTACAAACACTTGATTGTACTTCAGGTCGAAAGCTTAGATTACAATCTACTTGGACACACCGAGGAAGATCGGGAAGTCATTCCGTTCATCAATTCCTTGGCAGAGAAAAGCATATTGCTTAAGCTGCGCCCGCACCATACTGCTGGCTCAGGCAGCTCCGGAGCAGACTACCAGTTTTTAACCGGGATGATCCCGATTCCGGAATATGCGTGCTACAAGCTTCCCGCATTTGATTATATCAATACGCTCCCGGTTGAACTCAGGTCTCGCGGCATTTTAACCACCGTATTCGACGGTACCGTGCGCAGCTACTGGGGCCGTGCAGTGCCTTTTAGGCAAATGCGAGTAGCAAGATTTATCGACTCCACTGATTTTCCCGTGGTGGATACCAGCTGGGGAATCAGCGACAAGCTGCTGCTTTCGGCCGCCGCAAACATGATAAATCACACTAATAAGCCACAGCTCTTTTTGTTGATGACGCTTACCAGCCATGTGCCCTTTGGATTTGTGGAGCATGACGTATTTGCCCGTGGTGACACCGTCGGAAGATACTTCGACGCAATAAATTACACCGACGAAGCGATAAAAGATTTAATCGTAAATCTCGAAGGTCGCAATGTGTTCATGATTTACGGTGACCATTTGTCCGGTATCAGCGGAGACTCTTACAGCTCGTTCTCGGGAGAAGAAGGATTCGTGCCCGGATTAATTTTTGCTGCCGAGGATGGTCAAGTTGTCGCGCTAGAGAACTCACCTCTCCTAGCCGGTGAGCAGGAGCAAGTTTACGACATCCGCTCACTGCATTACGCAGCGCGGGAGTTTCAGACGACTACGGACGATAGGTAGTACTCGCGAAAGCGCTGCGCTGCCACTTTGATTTTTGTACCTTTTTTGAACTCATCTGAAATGTCTTTAAGCAGCTCCGCTGTAAACCCGGGAGTCTTTGCGTCCGGCGTCATTCGTGCGTCCTTGAATCCAAAGTAGGTCGCGGTTATTGGATACAAAGCTTTATAGAGGGCTTCCTTGGCACTAAAGACCTCAATCAGCCGCTGAGTATCTAAGCTAACCCATTTGAGTTCGTCATCAACGCA
>JAUIIP010000028.1 GCA_030431555.1 bacterium | reverse complement strand
TCGCCGAGGCGGCGATCGAGGCGGCAACGCTGCGCTTCCGCGCGGTGCTGATGACCGCCTTCTCCTTCGTGCTCGGCGTGCTGCCGCTGGTCATCGCCAGCGGCGCCGGTTCGGCGAGCCGCCAGTCCGTCGGCACCACGGTCTTCGGCGGCATGGTCGGCGCGACATTGGTCAGTATCTTCTTCATCCCGGTTCTGGCGAAAAACGCTACAGGATGTGGAACTTTTATAACAACCATGATCAGCGTCGGCTTTGCATCACCGATAACGGTTCTGAAAAGAATCGCTTGGCTGCATTTTTTATTTCTGTCTGGCCCGGAATCCCCTTGTTTTATTTTGGGGATGAACAAGGATTGTGCTCGTACGGGACTGCGCTTGAAGGGCATAGTCGGGAATCGTTTATGACGAGCATCGCATGGAAGCAGCACCCCTCTCCGTTGCCTGAAAATCCCGCGTCCGCGGACAACTTTAATATGGTCCACCCCGATTACCTGTTTGTGCAGCGCCTAATGGAGCTGCGCGAGTTGTACCCGGCTTTGCGAAAGACCAACACAATAACGCAGCGCTATGTTCGCAAAGACTCGAAGCGTGGGATCTACGCGTTTTCAAGAGAGACCAAAAGTGACTCAGCCGTGCTCGTGGTTTTGAACACAGCGGAAAGTGGACAGGCTTTAGCTAAGGAGGAGGCGATTCCTACGCCTTGGTCGAAGGGCACAAAGATTCGCAACACATTGCAGCCTTCCGAGACATATGTCTTAGGAGACCACGGCCGGTTGACCGGCATTACTGTCGATTCATTTGAAGGAAAGCTATTCGTTCCAGCAAGCCAGTTTAAACGGCTGTCCCCACATGTGATAAAGGTGCGACCGGAGCATGATGCAGCAATATCGTCTGACCAGATAAAGGTCGAGCTGGAGTTTGATGTACAGATGGATGCTGGGTCTATTAAACGTTCTCTTTCAGTTGCAGGTAAAAAAGTAAAAGACTCAGACTTCCGTGCTGAACCAGGTGGTAGGAGCTTCGCCGCAGCGTTTCGAGGTCTACCGCCGGGAATTCACTATATTACCTTAGACGAGGACGTGAGGTCGGTTGACGGTAGAAAGTTGAGGTCAAAATTTCTGTCCAGGTTCCGCCTTGGCGACGCCGATAATGTTTTAGTTAATTCAGGGGCCCGCAAGAGCAGTGAGATGATAAATAAAGGTCAGACGATGACTAAAACCGAGCTGGTAAAAGTTAACCATAAGGCTCAAGGGGCGCAATATTTTCGAATCTCCAATGACGGTGGGTATACTTGGGGACCTTGGAAGGATTACCAAACGACGAGCGAATGGAGTCTCGGTAGGCACAACGGGTTTCGCAGGATTGTCGTTCAGTACTGGTCAGACGGGAGTTCGGCCTATTTCGCAGAAGATTGGATTGACCGTTATCGGTATGACGGTTTTCCGATGAAGTAGCGCTGCTACTTCATTAGTGAACGTAGGAACAGCCAGCCATGTTTTGCCGAGAGTTTTGACTTTCCTCCAAGCCGAATCCTAAAGTTGTATGGAACTTCAGAGATTTTGACCGAGGTGCCAACGATTTTAAGAAAATCAAACAGCACCTTATATCCCTCTGGTTCAAATCGCTCAGGGGAGCTGGAGACGTTTTCGCAGAATTTCTTGGTGTTCGCGGCGAAGAAGCCTGACATTGGATCCCTGACCTTCACCCCACGCAGCAAAAGTGCAGCCTTGGCTAGAGCAGTCGAAACCCTTGTGGCTAGGACTCGGTGAGCAGCCTGTTTTTCTTCGTAGGGGAGCCTATAGCCCGCTACAACATCTGCTCCCTGCTTTAGCTTGTCGATCATTTCAGGGATTGCCTCAGGGGGGTGCTGTAGATCTCCGTCCATTACTACAAAATATTCGGTAGTCACCTGATGAGAAGCATCCAGCACGCTCGCAGTGATGCCTCGTTTTTCGGCCGAAGTGCGGGAAAAGAAAGTTACCCTACCCGGATATTGCTCTGCTCGCTCTGCAACAACGCGGCCCGTATGGTCGCTGCTGTTATCATCAACCACTATAACTAGTAGGGTTGGATTAGTGCTAAAAATCTCGTCAATCAAAGCGCCGATGCTTCTCTCTTCATTGAGAGTAGGGATGATAATAGTAGCAATCGGGCCGTGGTCGTTCATACTCTATCGACGAGCAGGCACTGAAGGAGAGCCTCGCTAAGCCGAGGATTTTTGACTATAAGATAGCTAATCTGGTGTAATTAGTTTTATAAAGTTTCTTACATGGACTCCCCAGCTGTATCAATCGTTATTGTGACCTACGGCCGTATAGGGTTGCTTAAGCGCTGCATTGCCAGCATAGAAGCGGCTGTTGAAGCGATTCGTTTTGAGTTGATACTTATTATAAACGAAAGTGAGGACTCGCTGCCGGAGTCCGAGTTCGACTGGCTTCGTGAAAAGCGTTTTGTCAAAATCAAACGAGTTAGCCGCATGCACAGCGGTGCCGCCAGGAATGAAGCAGTGCCACTTACATCTGGAGAGTGGATTTGCTTCCTGGATGACGACGTCGAACTAGGCAAGGATTACTTCGAAGTTGCACGTGATACAATTTCTACCTTCCCGAAGGCGGATGTTTTCGGAGGCCCTGACTCGACTAACAGTTCAGCCAGTTCGTTTCAAGAGGCGGTTGGAATTGCTTACTCTTCCCGGTTTTGTACCGGCGCAACCAGTCGTCGGCATTCTCAGTCGTTCGAGATGTCAGGAGCGGCGGACGAGACTTACCTAATCCTTTGCAACCTCTGGATCCGCAGGTCAGTACTCAAAACCGGTGTGTATAAGTTCCCCCCGGAACTCAATCGAAATGAGGAGAACGTTTTGTTGGCCGAACTTCATGCCGCTGGCGTTCAAATGGTTTATCAGCCTAGGCTGGTAGTGATGCATGAGCGCAAGAAGTCTTTTGGGGAATTGTGGCGCCCGGTGTTTCGCTCGGGCTTTAATAGATTCAAAAGCTTTTTCCTAGAGTCTGCTGCTCTGTCTCTTGCTTACTTCGTCCCGATGTTTTTCGTCTATTATTTGATCGCGTTGGCCGTTCATCCCACGAAACTGCTGGCCATTCCTTTGTTGGTGTATACCGTTCTTAATGGGCTTTTCAGTGCTGAAGCATCAAGGAAGGCGCAAAAACTTCAGCTTGCGCCTCTAGTATTCATTGTGACTTGCTTTGTCCATATTGCATACGGGATCGGAAGTATTTGCGGAAGCCTAAACGAGATAGTCAAGCGGGCCGTGGTAAGAGCTTGATTCTTATTTGCTATTCAGCAGCTCCAGCGCGGTCGGAACAATCGAACGAAGTGATAAAGCGGCCTGTTCTGAACTGCAATCAAGGCCGCCGCTTTTCTTCCACACATAAGCCACCGAAGGATAGCCGAGCACGTGTGTGCAAATCGTGTAGTCAAACCCATGGTCAGAGACGATTACTATACCGCCTGATTCGGGCAGAGCAGAGGCGATTCTTCCTACAGCACTGTCAATCGACTGTAGGATTCCTTCAATCTCACCTTGTTCGCCGGACTTACTGCAGAACATATGCGAAGCGGTGTCCAGCTGAGAAAAATATACCATTGTAAGATCTGCTCCCGCTGCAACTGCGGCAACTGCTTCATCTGCAATTTTTCCTATGCGTTCGTTGAATGTCCAATCACCCTTAGGACAAGCGTCTATTCGACTAATGCTGCGCTCCTCACAGTTCTTACTATGCGGCCAGCAGATGGTGGCCGCCTGCAAACCCCACGCTTCGGCTTTCGTCCAAAGAGGCTTCGCCTTTAGGTGGTGTTCGCATCTCAACGTCTCGGCAATCTCAAAAAATCGATCGACATATAGCAGCGTTGTAAGGCTCGTCAGGGTCTCTAGCGGCCAACGCTGAATAGTCGTGCTAAGCCCAGGAAGTTTGTAGCTGTAGTAAAAGTGAACTCCTGTACGTCTCGAAGCTTCACCCGTAGTGATAACCGGCCATTTTTTCGGCGTGAGGCCCGGATAAAGTCCGTCTAATTCGAAGACACAGGCATTTTGGGAGATGTGTTTGAGCGTGGGCAGAGAGTCGTCACTGTGGCGGTCGACAGCGTCTTTGCCAAGCCCGTCGACTCCGATGATAACAAGCGGTCTGGCGGTTCCATTCGCGAGTGGCTCGGTTCCACCCGAGTAGTGCTTGGAAAGGTCCCGGTTCGCGACAACTAAATGGAACCCGGCAACCGTGACAGCTCCTCCCAGAATAAGTCCTAAATAGATTGCCATGCCTGTATGCGTGGTCCAATTACGCCGGCGGGTAAACAGCCAATGAAGACCAGTTGCCATAAGGGTAATTGCGAACGCGATGCTTATCTGGGCTAGGGGAGGCAGGCTGTGCCAAAAGTATTCGTACGCATAGGGGGACAGCACAGCAACGTCTGGTAGCATCAGGATGACTAGAACTGGCCAAAACCACAATATGGCGAAGTGTAAAGACTGAGACAGATCCCGGCGCAGCAGGGCAAGAGAAGTCCAACTCAATACCCATCCCGAGAATCCTGCGGCAGCACCCAGAGCTGCGTACAGAAAAAATAGGTAAAAATACAGCAAAAGAGAATCGACAAATGTTAAGCGTGGTTCGCCGAAATCCGCTGCATTTATCCAGGCGGTGAGAACTGCAACCACAGCACCGAAAACTGCACCATATTGGAAGCAGGCACGGAGTAGCCATTGCTTTAGGCTAGGTGGTCGGTTGGAATCATCACTCATTTGGAGCAGTTTCTCGGTCGCGGCGAAGTCTCTCAAATGGAATCCACACAAGGACTAACGCCAGCATAAGATATACTAAGTTATAGGGGAACGCCCAGCTGCCGCCCCACATGCCTTCAAGGACTACGCTTTCAACTCCCTCGGAAAATAACTTCGGTAAATAGGTGGTGTACAGCGGACTATGGGTCGGGGAGAACTCAAGCATTACTTCTCTGTTAGACCGTAAAGCATTGATCATGATTTGGGCATTGCTGTCGAGCGGCTTGCCAACATGATACACCCAACTTCTTAGGCCGCTGAGTACTGTGACAAAGTTCAAAACGAGAACCAGTGCAAAGGCTGCTTTCCAAAACATAATTCGTTTGGCCGTTTTGAGTGTGCGAATAAACTCAAGAACACCAATGAACAATAAGGGAATTGTCGGCACGAGAAACCGCGGCCCAAAGCTGCCTCCGCCCCACCAATCCGTATGCAAAGCGTTAAAGAACAGCGTCAAGCCGAATGCCGTGAAGACGAACAGAGATAAAGATCGATCAGTCTTAAGCATTAAAAACAACCCGACAAACCCGATTAGTAATAGCGAATTGTAAACTATTAAACCGCGGTAAGGGTAGAGCAGCAGTCGAGTTGCACGTAAGCTCATCTTTCTTCGTGCTACGCGCTTGAAAACCTGGATTAAGCGATCAGAGATAGTCCACTTTATTCGAGGCATTTTCTTGATAATCGACTGCTTTTTGTCAGTGGCCGAATCACTGAGGTCATTACCTCGGGTGAAAATCTTGTTGTCTTCATGGTTCTGGGTCCAATCGAAAGGAGTTTTGAAAATTTCAAAATTGTACGCTCCGAAAAGACCCGCCATCAGCACAGCTCCGAATGTCCACGGGATAAGAAGTTTACGCCATTCCCCGGTCATAAATAGAAGCATCAGAAACGCGGGGCCCATTGTCGCCACGAGGTAGTGATGGAGAACGGCGCATCCAAAGGCGCAGGCGGAAAAGAACGCAGTTGTTCTTGCTCTTGATTGAAGCTGCGCCCTCCCTTGAGCGCTCCTTAGCTCATTCATTAAATAAAAAGATAAAAACACGAAAAACGCGCTGGGAGTGTGGGGGAAGGCAACCGTTCCGAAATTGAAAATAAGAGTCCCGAATGAAAACAGCAGCGTCGTCCAAATGCGAGCATTTCGACTATCTATGTAATGTCTGGAGAAATCAAAAATAAGCAGAGCTAGAAGTGCCCCGAACAAACAACTCGTAGACGTGGTCACCATAAAGTAAACACTAGGCAGATAATGTTCAGGAAAACCTTGCCCAACGACGTTGTGGCCGTAGCGCAGCATATAATAAGTGCGATACGCAGTGTACGCGGGGACGGCTAAAACTGGACCGAGAGGTGCTCTCGTTGAGTAGAAATGATTATTGAAGTAAGCCCTGTCCCCCGTGAACTCGAAGAACCGTCGTTCTCCAGCGCCGGGTAGATTGCAGTATGAGTCAATCTCGAATCTGCCTTGGTCAGCTAGGCTTCGGGTCATTGCTAGGCCTGCTGATTCGTTCCAACCGAAGAAGTTGATGAAAACCGCGTAAGTTAGGAAGACTGTCAGAAAGATTCTCCAAAGCAGAGCCTTCTGAGCGCACTTCGTGCACGCCACGGAGCAGTCTTTGCTTGGGTCTTCTTCAGCCATTTTCACCATGCGCTAAAGCATAGCAATTCGCCAGCGCAGTCGTCGATGATTGATCTGCTTGTTGGGAACTGGCGGCGAATGCTACCATCGCTGGGTGAGTGCTCAAACACTGAAGTATTTCGTTTTTCACGGGGTCAGCGTCGAGGTCGGGGTGGACGATCCGGAGCTGACTGCTTGGCTTGTGTTCGACTTCGGATTGCTTGAAGCTGAACCCGTACGGCAAGCGAGCGTCCGGCTGAAGGCTCAGTTGGCGGAGCCCCCATGGTCGCGAATCCCGCCGGTTACTTCCAGCATGCACAGCCCGAGTTACGTTTGCTACGACTCAGGCGACGAGCGTTATGTAGATTATTTCGGCCGTGCACTTGCTATCCACAATCGACGTGAGGAGTCGGTGGAGATCTTCGGCAAAGACAAGAACCTTCTTTATGAAAAGCTCTACTTAATTATTCTTTCGAGGGTTGGAGAAATTCTCGACCGTCAGGGCATCCACAGAGTGCACGCGCTGGGCCTTGCGGTCGGGAACGGAGCTGTTTTGGTTCTGCTTCCGATGCATGGCGGCAAATCGACGCTTGCGCTTTCATTTGTGGCGGAAAGCGGAGTCCGGCTACTGTCCGATGATACGCCGCTGATTACTCGCGGGGGCCGCGTTTTGTCATTTCCGGTTAGAATGGGGGTTAGAGCCGGCGATGAGCCGTCTGAGGTCGCTGCTGAATTTATGCGGCCGTTCGAACGCGAAAACCGAGAGCCCAAGACGCTGATCAGTCTCGAAGCATTTCGAGACAAAGTGGTAGTTGATTCACTTATTACGCCGTCGGTGCTGATCGTTGGCCAGTGGACGGCCGCGTCTGAGCCGTCGATCGTCAAGATTAGCCGGTTTTCTGCTGTCCGCGCGCTAGTTCGTGATTGCGTTTTCGGCTTGGGGTTGCCCCAAATTGTAGAGTTTTTTCTTCAGTCGACGCTGCGCGATACCTTGAGCAAAATGTATATCGCGTGGTCGAGGCTTTACGCGAGCGTCGTGCTTGCATTTAAGAGCAGCTGCTACCGCGTTTACTTGTCGCGCGACAGGGAGGCCAACCGGAAGCTGCTCCAGAAACTCTTGCAGGAATCGGAATCGTTAAGTTGAAATCAAAACAACTACCCACCTGGAAGCTGTTCTTAAAGCTAGTAGCTGTTGAGTGGAAGAGCCGCGATCAGTCGAGCGTCGCCGGTTTTATAATGACGCTGTTTAGTCCCTTGCTCAGCTGGTGCATTATTTATGCTTTTTTGGGCCCTGCTTTTGAGCGCTATCAGGAAGGTTACGGCTTGTTTCTTCTTGTTGGTTTGGTGATGTGGAGCTTCTTTTCGCGTGCGACTAACGTGGGTATGTCGTCAGCCCTTGCGAGAAGAGAGTGGCTGCGTTCGATGAACGTGCCGTTTTGGGTGATCGTGTTGACTCCGGTGACTGCCGTCTTTGGGGCATTTTGTTTAGAAAGTACTCTGGTGCTTGTGCTTGTCGCATATTTGAGTGGTTTTCAAGCGGCCATCGCTTTGGCTGGCTACGCTGTAGCGGCAGTTCTGATGCTGCTGATTTGCTGCGGACTTTCGCTGATTCTTTCTGTGGCGAATATCTTTGTTCGAGATACAACCTATTTATGGGGGATTATTGCCCGCATTGCGTTTTTTGCTACGCCGATTTTTTACCCCGAAACATTTGTTGGGCGACGAGTTGGCTGGCTGCAGTTTAATCCGCTGACCCATGTCTTTAGGTTGGCCAGAACAGGCTCCGGTTCGGTCGAGTCATTGGAGTTGTGGTCGGTAGGCTACGCAGTTTTGTTCGCCTTGGTAATTTTCGCGGTTGGAGTTGCGGTCGCACACGGCGTCAAGAAGCAGGTAGTTGAAGTCATATGAGTGCTTTGCTTGAGTTTGAAGATGTCAGCAAATCATTTCCTCTTTGGTGGAAGCGCGAGCGTCTCGTGGCTTGGGTGACTGCGGCGGCGAGGAGGCGCAAGCGGGAAGTGAAGCGAGTTGTCGAGCTGTTGAGCTTCTCACTTCATGAAGGTGAAATTGTGGGGATTCTTGGTCCAAATGGATCAGGGAAGTCTACAATTTTGCGTCTCGCGGCGGGGATCTACGAGGCTGACAAAGGTAGGGTGACTATCTCGGCACCGGTACTGCCTTTTATGTCTCCGGCTGCGTATTTCAGCCCGGAGCTTAGTGTAAAAGAGAACGTGGCTATGTGCAGAGCGTTGATGCGTGTGTCTGAGCCAATCGAGCAGCTGTCCGAGTCCGTAATTCGACAGGCGGCGATTGACGTGGCGCCCGACACTCAAGCTCGGCTGCTTAGTCCTGGGATGCGGGCACGTTTAGCGTTCAGCATTCTCGAGCATAGCGCCGCTCGGGTGTTGCTGCTTGATGAGTTCGAACGCTCACTCGATCAGGCGGCTCGACGGCACTGTTGTGAGCGGATTAAGGCCTTTGCGAAACGAGGAGGGGCCTGCCTAATCGCTTCACATGATGTTGATATTGTTAGGAAAATATGCACTAAGCTGCTAGTTTACAGGAAGTCAGAGTTTAAGTTGTATTCTTCCATCGAGGAGGCTTTCGATTCATTTAAGGATGAAGTTTAAGCGCTGAAAAACACATCATTTTTATTGTTTATGGGGGTTTGTACGTGGTAAAATTAAAAAGGTTTCCTAGAGCAGGTTTTAACGGGAGGGACTAACATGACTCGTACGAGCCAACCAGAAGAACGCAAACCTTACAGCAAGCCGGAAGTTTCCAACTCAGAAAGGATTTCCGGGTTCGGTGCCAGTGGAGAGTCGTTTACCGAGTCTCAGACGGAAGGTGCCGTCGAGGAAGGTGCACTTGGATATTCCGGCGAATTAATTGAGCTGATGTTCTAAGCTGCTCACCGCTTCAGCGTATAATTCATCCCAAAGGCTGCGCACCAGAGGATAGTATTTGGCGCAGAAATTACTATTCGATCTCCAGTCTCCTCCAGCGGTGACCTCCGACAGAAACGCTTTGATATGCCCGTGCAGGGGATCTAAGTCCGGTGGAATATTTAAGTAGCCGACTGAATAGCGCTCGTCCAAGAACTCATATCGAAGGGCGTGCCGAAGGTTGAGTAGGAGGCAGATACTTAAATGCAGCAATGGATTCGAAGTTTCGGCGTATTGCCCGGAGATCCAAGAGTAAGTCTCTAGATACATAAGCTGGGCACTAATGCACTGCCAGAAATCCAGTTCAGCAAGATCTCCTGAAAGCTTCATCCGAACATAAGAGCCGGTATCAAGCGCTTTAATAATTTTAAACATGTCGCCGTATACGAGCAGTGGAATAGCCGCAGTGTGTTTAGCGTGTATTTGCATGGCGCGAACTATCTGAACCAGCTCCTGCGGTGTCGCGTCAGGTTCTACGTATATGCCCAGCAGCGGCTGGAGTTTGTTGGTTGAGAAGACTTGAACGCTGTTCTCGACCAACGATATGTATATCTCTTCAACAACTGCTGAGGAGCGCTCAACTCGTGGGTTCGGCAGAATTTCCCACAAAGAAAATGATGACTTGATAAAGCTAACCATTTCACCAACTATGCTTAAGAAAAGCTCGGCTGCCATAACAGCGCGTTGATCGTGGTTGAGGTCAACGGGCGTCCTAAGTCGCAAAGCTAAGTCAGCAATTTCTGCGCGAATGCCGCCGGAGTACTTTTCCTTTATCCAGACGAGAAATTCCTCCCGGCTAATCGGCAGTGCGGGATAATCTTCGATGCGCATATAGATCTGTTCAGCGTATCTAAGGATGTCGGAGGCATGCTTGGAGATGGAGCTAAAATCCCGCTTTGTAGCGGAGCCCGAGATAATGTTGTAAGCATGCTTAACAAAATATCCATGAGCACTTACCAGCAAGTCAATGAAGTCTCGTTCGCGCTTTATTTTCGTGCCGTAAGTTGGGATTGGTCTAATATCAGAACCGAAAAGCAGTTTTAAGCGGCGCGCGTCCTGAAAGTAAAAATTGCCAAAGTCAATCCAGTTGTGAAATTCATCTTCCGTGCAGACTTTGGGCGGCGATATAAAAGGAAAGAATCGCATGATCCTGTAATGAAAACGACGAATCTTGCTTAGCGTCGGATAAAGTTCGCCATCTTTGTCGGGCTTTACAACGACTACCAGATCCACATCGCTGATACCGGGGATTATTCGACCGAGAGCCATACTGCCGTACGTGAATACGGCAATTACATGAGGTTTGCACGGCAGCAGTTTTACCCAAACGCGCAAACCCAAACTGTAGAGCGACTCATACACGGCTCTAATAGCCGGGGCGCCCTGCGTCCTTACGACGAAGTCAGCCAAACGTTTTCGGGATAGTGACGCTCGACGCCGCCTAGAGCCCACAAGCCAGCAGCGCCAGTCATAAAGCCTACCACTCCAAGTGTTTAGCCTTACAGTTCCTTTCTCCTTCTCGACCGCTGTCACAATGCCTATGAACTGTTCATCAGCAATTGGGTGATCCTCTTTCAGGTTTCGCTCGCCGCGAGTCGATATGGTTTTGCTGCTTCGACTGTACGGGCTAATCGCTCTGTGCACGCCGAATCCACCTAGGAGCTTGTAGCAGACGATTTCACCTTTTTTTACTTGAGAGATTTTAGCGCCGGACACATGGACGACATCGCCGGGCATAATTAGCGGTGCCATGCTCGGCGTTTCGACGCGCAGTCTAAAAATTTCCCCTTGGGCCAGTTTCTCGCGCACTATTTCGGCGATCGCCGAGCTAACTTCAGTGTCGAACTTCGGGATTGGGCTTCTGAAAGGCATCAGGCAGAACCATCAATCAGTCCGGCTTCCGCCAGTTGCTCAATGAAAATCGTAAGGTCGGCCTCAGCTGTAGCTCGCTCCACTTCGTAGGTAGCGCAGATCTCTTGAGCTATTTCGGATTTACACATTCCTTCGGCAATTAGTTGCCAGATGAAAGCCTCTATATCTTCGAATATAAAAGCGCTCCCACTCGATACGTCGGCAACCACTACGCGTTCGTCGACTTTGCGCCAGCCAACAGCTCGGGTAATCGCGCACCGTTCGAAGCTACTATTTGAAGAATCCATTGCAGCAGTGAGTCTAACATACGAGAACTAGGGGTCGGAATCTTTAAGTACTGCCCGCTCATTTGCTTGTCACGGCGGCAGACAGGTTGATATTCTATGAGGGCACCGAGAATGCTCACACGTCAGGTATCCATGAGACTCTGCTCATTATTTATATTTTCACTGTTCTTTATGCTTCCCTCCAGTTCGCTGGCGCAGTCTGAGCCGGGCGAACATGATGCAGTAATAAACGCCGTTCTTGAGCGCCTAGACTCAGAAGATAAGGCAGTTGTAATCGAGGCAGCTCTGGCGCTGCCTGAGCTGGTTGAGAAGTCGGATTTTTTGAAGTTAATGGATGCGCTGCCAAAGGTGTCTACCGAGCGCGCAAGAAGGGCAATTTTGATAGCGCTGGGAGTTGTCGGTGACCCGCGCGCAGGAAAGCTGGTTGAGAAGTACACTTTGGAGGGTACCGAAGCAGTTCAGATAGAAGCGGTGCTTACCCTGGGGAAGCTTAAGCACAAATGGGCAGTTCCGAAGTTGACGAGGATCTTAGTTGACTCTTCGTCAAAGCCGCGGGTTCGTTATGCTGCTGCCCAAGGTTTGGGGATTCTCGGCAGCCGTGAAGCGATGTACGCCTTGGAGCAGGCGAGTGCCCGAGTCCAAGACGCTAAGGTTAAACTGGCTATCAGCAACGCCATAGCTTACGCGAACAATGAGATCGACAACGAAACAATTGAACCTGTAAACAAAGCGGGTGAACGCGATGTTCGCAGGTACAAAGGTGTTAATTATCAGTTTTATCATCCTACAGTTCGCTCGCGTGATGGTGATAAGCCGCGTTTAATGGCCTGTTTTCACGACTATGACCTGGATTGGGACACTGTGTTCGCGTATTGCCAAAAACGTGCGCGAGATAGCCAGCTGGCTGTTTTGGTGATTCACTATGACTTTTTGGAATTTCCCGACTTTGGAACTTTCAATCTAGGTGGTCGCCGTGCGGACAAGGTATTTTTGGAAATTGCTGACCATGTGGCGAAGGAAGCGGGTGTAGAAGCTCGTGAAATGTATCTATATGGTATCGGAGGCGGCGGAGCATTCGTGCAGCGCTTTGCAATGGCTTATCCTAGGCGGGTAGCAAGGGCCTTTGCCGCGTCGAGCAACTTTTTGCACCTCGATTCGGACGAGCTTTTTCCCGAGGGATTGAAGCCGTCTCCCTTAGCGAAGGATATCTCGATAGACTTATTTGACTTCGTAAAGATGGATATCAAGCTAGTGTTTCTCGAGGGCGGGGAGGTATTATTCAGTGCCACCCAATTTAAAAAGAAGCTTGAGGATTTTGCCAGAGATCGAGGTATAACTACTCGCTATGAGATTGAGTCCGGCTCAGACTTCGCAAAAGCACATGGACTCTGGCAGCAGGCTCAGGAATACCTATTTTGGACTAGGGCGGAGCTGAAGCGCCGCACTAACCAGCGAAGGAAAAAGCGTTCGAGAAGAGACGGAGTAGCGAATTAGTTCAGAACAGCTACTCTAGGTGCAAATGCCATTGCGGCAGCATCGCTGCTGGCTCTCATTGTAAAGCATTTGAACAGTGTTGCCGCTGGGGTCTACTTGTTGCCAGTCCTGGTATTGACACCTGGCTGTCCTAGTCCGATTTGACCAGGCGTCCTCATTGAAGGAAATCACAGCCAGCAGGCCCACGATCAATATTGCGGCACCAAGCAGCAGTTCGACTACTTCAGCACCTTTCTCGTTATTAAGTGACGACTGTCGTTTCATTATTCTTACCTTAGAGCAGTGCGTCTTGTTTTGAAATTAGCGCCTGTACAACCGACCAAACCTCGGCCGCAAATCCTTGAGCGGCTTTAGCCTTTCTCACCGCGGGACTGCCGGTGAGACCGGGCTCGTTGAAGTCTCGGATATACATGGAAACCCTTGCCATTTCGCCACTGGCACCAGGCTGCTGATTATTGCCCATCGCCGTTGTCGTGCATGCCTGATGTGGAGCAGCGCCGCTACCGCCCAGTGATGGTAGGACATCATTAAGACAGTTGGCCCCGAAGCCGGCTTGAGTGCAGCCTTCGCTTTGCGCGTTAAAGAAATCCTTAAACTCTTCGACAACTTCTGCTACATCACCCCAACGGCTGGCACCATAATCGTCGAGGGCAAGTGCGGCAATGACAACCTGGGTATGGTTGGTGCAGGCCGCCCAGGCCAAGCTGGATCGCCATTCGTTCCTCATCTGGTCTTTGGTGAGGCCAGTCCCGTTTATATTCGCTCCCGTTATCGGGCTATACGGCCGCAGCCCAAACAGAACTACCGCACGATTCTCAGGCAGGACGGGGTTGATTGCGGCGTAGTTTTGGAATGCGCCACTGGTCGAGTAAGTGGCTGCGGAGATCGAAATCATATCGACCGCGTGGCGAAGCGAATGCGCAAGCATCTGGTGCCCCGGAAGCCACCACTTCTCGGGCGGGTAATCAGTGTAGCCAGCAGTTGAATTCGGAAAGAACGCCCGACAGGCTGGAGTGTTATTTTCAAGCAGACAGCCTGAGGGGGAAAGGTCAGGCTGAGGAATTTCCGTCAAAGGCCCACCGGCGTCCGGATCAGCATCGACCGGAGTTCTCCAGCAGGGTTCTGTAGCGCCGCTAACAGTTCCATCACAGTCCGTTTGCGGGTCGCCGCTGGCATCCGAGTTGAGTGCACCGTCTCTGGGAATATTTGGATTAAGAACTCGTGGACCGAGTCCGGCGATTATGTTGCGCACCGTTTCATTCGCACCCTGGCGGTGGTCAGAAAAATCTACGGTGTTCGCGCCGAATGAACCATCGCTGCACCAATTTAACGTTGACGTGCCGGGCTGAGACCGCTGCCGCTCGCTGGTGTCACCGGTCTCATCGTGGCGCAGCATGCCGTCGTAGAACGGTTGAGAATCCACATCAGGTGCTAAGCAGTTCTGACCGCCCGCGCCGTCGCAAGTGTTGTTTCCGGTTCCGGCGCTAACGCCGTGGCATACACAAAGTTCGAGCCACTTATTGTTTGCGTATTCAACTCCGCCAAACGCTGAAGCGCTCATTGCGGAGGCGACAGTGTCAACACTGCTACTGGGGTCATTTATGTTGATCCAGCCGCGAAAGCCGAATGTCTTAGGCGCGTGCAGAGACCCCGTGTTGGTACTGTCCGGAGTGTTGAACTGGCTCACCGCCAGCGGATTTAAATTATCAGAATGAATCGAAATCGCACCTGCTCCAGAGAGGTTTGGCACCTGTCCGCTGCCAACCGAGGGGTGAACGGCTATTGTTCGCAAATGATCTGTGGTTTGGTTACTCCAGCTGCTCCAAGAATTTGTGTCGGTGAGGGATGTAGGTCCGCCTCCTGACGCCGCGTTAAAGGCACCACCATTATCAATTGAAAGATTTTCGTCAGGCACCCCGCCGTCGATTCCAACCATCGTGAAATAGTTGTAAGCAGAACTGCGTGTGAACATATCAATTACCCGAACAATAGCTTGAAGATAATTCTTCCAAACATAATTGTTGCAAGCTGCGCCGTAAACCTTGTGAACGGTTTCCTGCATGTCAACTGGAGTCGCAAAGTCGTAAGGTGAATAGCCGCTTACTGTAGTTCCGATAGGGGAGGTGGGGGGTGACTGCCAGGTGTAGCTGTAATCAAGCCCGGGCCAGACAGCTCCACCGCTGTCAACTAAACCTGATGAAATCGGGTTCGCCGCGTCGACAAGCGGCCACTGCCCGGCCTCAGTTCCTGCCGCAATCGGCCAACTGAAAGTCGGACCCCAGATGTGTTCTGCGTTTCCGTTGAAGAATGGGAATGTCGGATCGACGACGATATAAACCCAGCTGGACTGTTCATGTGCAATCGAGATAATCTCGACGTCCGTAGAAGGCAGTATGTTGCCAATTGAAAAAACTTGTGTCGGGCTCAGTAACGCTCTAATGACGACTGCGTTGCCCCAGGTGTCGAGCTGTCCCCCGTTGCAAATGGTAGGGTCGCCGTCTAAGCAAGGATCCACCGCTCGGCGAATAACATCCGCGTATAATGTGAGCCGATCTGAGGGCTGCAAAGGTTCGGGGTGGAAGGCTTGGTTCCCGATGCCCTTGGTCGGTATCCAGATGCCAAAACCTGGCGCAGAACCGAAGGTTCCGTTCCCGATTCCAGCTGGTAGGCCACTAGAATAATACGGACCGGTGAATCCGCCGTTCGGGTCTAGCAGCGAGCGCGCCTGGCCTTCGGCAACATTATACATTGCGTCGTAATCAGGCACTTCGGCGATGCCGTGAAAACCTGCTTCGTCCATTGCAAGCTGTCCTTGAGCAGATGACGCAGCGGTAAAAGACATGTCGATTTGATAGCCGAAGGCGATGATCAGCAATAGAAAGAGGAAAACGGCTAAATAGGCTAATGCAGCGCCCTTTTCGCTATGTATGTTTGAAAGTCGTATAAACATTCACTCTGCCTTTTGCGCACGCAAGTCTACAGCAAAAAGTAAAACCAATCGGAGTAATCGTTAATTGCTACGTAGACCGTAGATGAAACTGTCCAATACGGCGAACCTCCAAAAAAGCCGACCGACAGTATCGGGATATCGTAGTCACAGCGAATTGCAAGAACCTTGTTCTCCCATACCTGGCCTAGCCCGCCCTGCGTGAACTTATTTCGGTAATCCGTATCGTCTCCCCGTAGGGTAAAGCAGCGGAAGCACCCCGGGTCACCGGCACCGGGGCCCGTCGGGATGCTTGCGTCGCAGGGGTAAGCGGAGCCGCCGACGTTATTCTGAATTGCTGAATTTGCGTAGGCGATCGCGCGAGCTTCAATTCGAAATAACTCTGTGATGGCCTGTCGTTGCTCTCCTTCAAAGCTTCCGGGCCCTTGAGCCATCCACTGATACCACGTCGGGTCACCTGGGGCTGCGGACGCGAATTCCGGCGTATTTAAGCGCGTACCAATAACATTGACGTCAATCCACTGCGTTCCTGTGACGGGATTTCCTCCGCCAAAAGCGGCGGACACAGCACCCCACTCCGGGCGTGATATTGCAGCGGCGCGTCTGGTGGCCAAACTCACGGCGGAATGCATTGACATATAACCGGCGCTAACTTTGGCCAAATCGAAGGCTACAAAAATCGTGATAAACAAAAGTGGCAGGCCAATCGCCAGCTCAACTAGGTGGACTCCAGCATCTGCCCGCAACCGCGACCGAAATCGACCGGGTGTACAGTGCCTGGTCTTCATTATGCTGCTACCCTTCTTGAAAATCATGTAGGGTTAAACACCCCCCCCTCTTCGAAGAATGCCTCCGAAAAATCTTACTTTAGATGTAGGACCAGACTGCCCAGCTCACACCGCTATCTTAACCCATATAGGCACCGGGTTCATCGTATTCTTTTTGACGATATTGGCTGCCTTTGGGGGTCAGACGGCAAAAAACATTCTTGGTCCACGATGTATCAAACGAAGATTCCATCACCCAGTTTACATTACACATGCAGTTGTACTGGGTGCATCCCGCAATGCCGATTCGCCCGTTGCGCCAGTCTGCCTGCTGCAAAGTAGTACCCGTTAGCGCCAAGCATCGATTGTAAGCTGCAGTGACCATTTCGTTGTCGTCCGCGCCGACCGCTTGTGTAACACCATCGCCAGGAGCATCGAGGTTCTCTTTTTTGATTGGGGGCGGTGCCTGAACTGTGTGAAGGCAGCATAGGTCGGTCGAACCCAGGTCATCGCGCGCAGCCTGTAAGTCAGAATAAGGGGCTCCGTTCGGAGTGCCGTCGGCCTGGCAGGACGGATAAATCGCTACGTCTGTTAGAAAGATGGATACTTGTCCCTTCGACTCATGGACGTCTTGAGGGGTGAATCCGGTAATTTGCGCAACGTTGCGCTTTAGACGCTGAATAGTGACATCCATTAGAGGATCGTTCGGCTGAGCGAGTCCAAGGTAGTCGACAGTTGACACACCACCGCCGGTCTTGAGCGCGCCTTCCTTTCCACTTAGCTCGCCAGATGATGGAGTGATAATCTCCATTGCCATCATCCAACCGCCAACTGACAAAGTGACAGAAATTAGAATTACAATAGGAAGAAAAATAAGAAATGCGCTTCCTCGGGAATCCGAGCGCAATTGATTTAGTCGACTAGTCAAGTCGCCTGCAAACTTACGGAACATCGTAAAAACCTCACCTTCGATCGCTGTAAGCAAACCTCCTCCTCCATTATTACTGGGTTCTCACCCCTAGTCTAGGCCTAGGTGGTTGAATTTGCTTAAAAAAATAAATTAAAAAAACAGTAGGAAACTAGCAGAACCAAGTACTTACAGTATCGGACGAATTCACACATGTGTTTAGCACCAGGCCGAATAGGGCTGATTCTAGGCCTAAGGTGCAAGAATGACAAGATATTTTCTGTCAGACCGCTAAACGCGCTTCATTAGCCACATTAGGGCCAGCGATGCCCAATGTTCATAGCTTTGCCACTTCTGAGCACGCTTTTTTCCGATGATGTTGTCACAGACCTTGGCTTCGACCCTGCCGCTCTTTAACCAACTCAGTTCTGTCTGCAGGCGGCGCGTCTTCTCATGAGACTCATACATCTTGAAGGTTTCGAAGGCTTTCTTGTCATTGCCTTCCATGCTGTTGCCGTAGCGATGCATGTAATACTGGATCGTGGGAATGAAGCGGATCATTCCCTCCCCGACAGGGGACTGTTCGAACTCGTCGTTGGGCATTGGATACTGGCCTCGAGACAATATACAAGACTGTTTGCCTACCTATAAGATACGCTACAAAACGAGTTTTAACCACTAGGCTGATAAGCATGCGAATTGTTTACTTCATAGAAAGCGCCGAGGCCGGAGGGGCGGAGCAGATAGTAGTAACCCTCGCAGACGCCTTCAGAACCCGCGGCCACGACGTAACGGTCTTGGTGATGGAGGAGGGCTGGCTGACTGAGGAGCTCGCCCGCATGCAGCTCCCGTTCTCTTTAATAAAAAGCCAGAGGTCGTATGACGTATCATTCCCGTTTCGCTTAGCGGCGCGCTTCAAAGACCTCAAAGCCGAAGTCGTTCATTCTCATTTGCTGGATTCCAATTTCTACGGCGCCTTGGCGTGTAAGCTTGCCGGAATTCGCCATGTGGGGACGGATCATGGCGACATTCATTTGCCGCAACGCAAGCGATTTCTTAAGCTGAAGCTGCAAACCGCTTCATTTCTCGGGAGCTCCTTAACGGCAGTTTCAAAGTATACGGCGCGCAAGCTGGTCGAGCTTGGCGTATCTGAGAGTCGGGCTTCATGCATTTATAATCCGGTAGAAATTATTGATCCCAGCACGGAGCGGCGAAGTGAAATAAGGGCTGAGCTTGGAATCTCGCCTGAGGCCTGGGTGTGGATTCATGTTGCGATGATGACGCGGGTGAAGGATCAACAAACTATGCTGCATGCGATGCAGGCGTGTTCGCCGGATCAGTATCTATTGCTGGCCGGGGACGGGCCGCTTCGCGAAGCGCTCAAAGCCGAAGCTAAGAAATGCAATGTCGATCAAAACGTACGGTTTCTTGGCTTTCGCAGTGATGTGCCGCAGCTGTTGTCCGCCGCCGACGGCTTTATTCTCTCGTCTCTATCCGAGTCGATGCCGATGTCGCTTCTTGAGGCGATGAGCGCCGGGTTGCTGCCTGTAAGCACGAAGGTGGGCGGGGTAGGTGAGGTGATAAACGACGAGCGGGGATTCTTATTTGCACCGGGCGATTCTGAAGCGCTGGCAGAAATCATGAATACCGCTTGCGCGAATCGTGAAGCTTGTTTAGCGAAAGCTGAGAACGCAAAGAGTTTTGTCCGAGAGAAGTTTGCGCTTGATACGATCTTAGACCAATACGAAAGGCTGTACGCTTTATAGCTCGTCTACGCCGACCGTTTTGCCGTAACCGCCGAATATATCGCGCAATCTAAAAATCAAAATGTCACGAAACATTTTCGCAGAATCGCTGACTAGGTTCACTTTTGAGCCGGGAACATTCGTCCAGTTGATAGGCACTTCGGCGATCTTGGCTCCTGCTTTGCGGGCCAAATACAAGATTTCTACGTCGAAAGAAAAACCCTCAGACTTCGAGCGAGAGAAGACATATCTCGCAACCGGTCGACGAAACAACTTAAATCCGCACTGAGTGTCGGCGATCCCGGGCAGCATTACAAAGTTGACAATTCCGTTGAAGACCCTGCCCATAAATTTGCGAACCCAAAGCGTGCTGACTTTAGTGTCGTGAGAGTACATAGCCCTTGAGCCAATCGCGACCTGAGCCCCTCTCTCGATAGCACGCTCAAGACGCGTTAGTTCCTCGATCGGTGATGCACCATCAGCGTCAGTGTAAAGAATCAATTCTCCCGCTGCGTGCATAACTCCAAATCGTACGGCGTATCCTTTGCCGCGGTTTTCCCCGTACTGCAGAAGGCGCACTTCGGGAGACAGTCGTTCGAACTGGTGCACGACCTTGTCGGTGCCGTCCGTGCTGCCGTCATTTACCACGAGGACCTCGTAGGTGCGCTCCGAGGCTTCTAGAAATTCAGTAATCGAAAGCAGCGTTCTTGGCAGTCGATTCTCCTCGTTGTAAGCAGGGACAATCACGCTCAAATCAAGGTTGGCTCCCGAATCCGGCCAAACGGGGAAAGACTCAGCCTCCATTTTTGAACTCGGAGTTCCGCTTACGTCAGCAAATTCGGCTGCCGGGATAACCCCATTCTCTTCCTCCTCTGACTCCGGGAGCTTTCCGCCCATAGAAAACACGAAGTACAAGCTGCCCGGAATTCCGACTACGAGAATTTGAATAATATGCTGCGAAACTACCATGGCCAAAGCAGTTTCACGCTCGATCCCGACGTGAACTAGAGCCAGTGTGGCAAAAGCTTCGATAACACCTACGCCGCCCGGTGCTGCGGGGATTAATGAACTGAAGTTTACGGCAGCTAAGAACAACGCCAGGTGGCCGAGCGACAGGGATTGTCCGAATGCCTCTGCCACCATCGCGTAAACCGCAAGTTCAATCGACCAGGCGAGTACCGTCATCAGAGAAATGCGCAGCAGCCTCGGCAAGTGCAGCATCGGCTCAAGGCCCTCGATGAACTTACCTATACGGACCAAAGTGTAATTAGACAGATGCCCAGGGAAAATGTGTCCCAAATCCTCAAGGAAGTGGTAAGCGCGATGCCGCTGCCACAGCACCAAAGCCGTTGCCAGTGCTACGCCTGCAAAGCCGTAGGCGACAAACAGCAATTCCCTACTGTCGTTAAACTCAGTGCGTGTTGCAGTCAGGCCAAATAGAACCGCGAACATCGAACTGATCATTAGGCCGTCGGCCAGTCTTTCGCCTGCTATGGTCGCCAGCACCAAAGAACGGCTTTGATTGGTCGCTCTACCGCCGAGGTGTGCGCGAACGAACTCACCTAGTCGGGCAGGAAGAACGTTGTTCATAAAGAACCCGACCATCAAACAGCGAAATGAGTCTGAAAAACTGGGAGGGGAAGACTGGAAGAAAACAGGCCAACGCCAAGCTCGTACAATGTAACTCAGCAAAGTCGCTGCAGAGGCAAGCAATAGATAAAAGCCGTCGACCTCCGACAAGATTGCGGCGATTCGTTCGCCCTCTATGTCGTGCAAGATCCACCACAGCGCGAAACCCGACACGGCAAAACCGATCGCAAGGTTGCGCACTATTCGCCTTTTGCGTTTGCCGCCGTTAACGGGCTGGGCCATTGGTCACACTTAGCCTCAAGCTAAATTAGAAGGTAGCGAGCTTATAAAACTGATGAGAAAAGTAAAGGATCTTAGGCTAGCTCGGGCCCGGCTTGCAAGTGCCTTTAATTGTGACAGATTTTTCCCCTGTATAGCTGCAATATCCTTCGTCGTCGCGTGGCTGGGCTCGAAAATCCAGCTGCCCCCCAAAGACCGTTACACTCGAGTAGTCTAGTGGGCAGCCAGTCGGACATCTGTCCGCCAAGGCTCGCTCGGCCTGTTTGCAGCTCTCGGAACGCAAAGGATAAGCAAGTTGATCACTAATGCGCTTCTCTGCCTCATCCGCCCTACAGCGCTTAACCCGGGTTGTTGCAGAAACTTTGCATTCGATGGACACATCTCCGCAGCTCGTTGGAGCAATCGCGTATGGGTTGGCGTTTCGCTCCATTTGTTGTCTGAGGCGCTCCTGCATTTCTGGAGTCATTGGAGGAGGAGCTTGTCGACTAAAGATGCCGCCGGAGGTCAGCTCGATGAATGTTATGACCATCAAGCCGACGAGCAAAAATGTGCCGAAAATTAGGACCTTTTTTTCATCCATGCCGCTATACTATCTAATCATGCGCCAAACAGCTAGACACAGCTAGCCTCCTGAGGTGAGCGATTTGGCGGATTCAGGGGATAGCTTTGGTAATCCACGGGCCTATGGTGTTTGCCAGCGGAACGGGCAGCCTTCTCCACACGGCTACTACCCCGCTGAAGCGTGCGCTGTTCGGGTTGATGTCCGGAATTTTCTTCATTTCTTGATGGTAATACCAGTAAAGTGGAAGCGGTTCCGAACCCCATTGCTTCTTGAAGCGGTAAGTGCCCGAGTCTTCGGAGCTGCGGCCGAAATCGAAGGTCTCTGCACCTGATTGGCAGGCGGCTTTTATCGCTTCCCAGTACAGCAGCATATTTGGCGAAAGCTTATTTGCTCTGCGCAGCGATGATGCCCAGGGAATTTCAACATGCCCCTGATCGAAAAGCGTTATCCCGGCGGCCAACGGCCGCTCTTCCTGCCAAACGGTAATGATGCGGGCGTTTTCCCGGAAGTTGCGCAGAGTGCGTGCAAAGAGTGATTTTGGATAAACGGGAGTGCCGAGGTCACGCATGTTCTCGGAGAAAACGGTGTAGAAACCTTTGAGAGCTTCAGTAAAGTCATCTTGGGCGGAAGTGACTTTGGCGTAGAGACCGCTCTTTGTCGGGCGACGGATTTGGCTTCGAAGCTTTGCGGGGAAATTTTGAAATTGCTGCTCCGGATCTTCAGCCAGAGCAAGCTCCATGGCAACCTTATGTGAGCGAGGCGTATAGCGTTTTTCGATCAGCTCATCGCGTTTCCGACAGCGAAGTTCAACATAATCGACATTGTTCGCTTTAGCGTATGCGTGAATCTCCTGTTCCACCGCCTGCGCGGCCTCCGACGAAACATAAAAGATCCCTCCGGCATTTAGATAGGGGACTGAAATTAAAGCACTGCCAAATAAGAAGCTTCGAACGTGAAAGACAGGGGCGGCGGCTCCGACTTCGCCCGAGTCGGTTGCCGCTATAAAGTATAGTGGTTTATGTCCGAAGGTGTCCGCGATTATCGATCTCCACCCCCAGTTATATGCATGGTGTTTAATTTCTGAGCTGCGGCG
>JAUIIP010000287.1 GCA_030431555.1 bacterium | reverse complement strand
GCAGCGCTTACGACTCGCTGCAGCATTCGACTCGGAAATGACCGTATTCTATCAAACAGTAAACTTGCCATAGGATTTAGATGCTAAATCCCCCTGCAATATTCGCTTACTTCGAGGGGTCGGCCCAAATATAACTAAGAAACTGGTAAACAAGCTTTGCAGCAGTGAAGTCTGGGGCCGGGTTGCTATCTCGCGGCAGTAGTTCAACGACATCGAAGCCAACCACCCGTCGGCGTTGAGCTAGGAGACGCAGCAGCCCACAAACCTGATACCAATTCAAGCCTCCGGGCTCAGGGGTGCCGGTAGACGGCATGATTGAAGGGTCGAAGCAGTCGAGATCGATTGTAACCCAAACGTCCTCAGACAAGCTGTCGACTACGCGGCTTTGCCAGTCGGTCGTAGTTTGCTGCGCGAGTTCGTGAGCGAATAGTATTCTTGAGCGATCAAGAGTGGAAAGTTCCTCGGCGTCCATCGAGCGAATTCCAACCTGGTAGATCGGACAAAACTCCCGAATGCGCGCCATTACGCAAGCATGGTTGTATTTTGATCCGTGGTAAGAGTCGCGAGTATCAAGGTGTGCATCCAGCTGCAGCACGCTTAAGTTAGGATAATGCTGCTTCGCGGCGGCGGCGCCGCCAACTGAGACGCTGTGTTCACCTCCAAGCAACACCGGAAATTTGCCGTCTGCTAACAGTTGTGCGACACGCGTTTGCACGGCCTTAGCGAGAATATCGGGCGTTTCATCTACAAGCACAGGCTCAAGCGTTGCGATTCCGCGCAAATAAATTTCTGACTGCGTTTCAATATCGAAGTTTTCAAGCGCGTGCGATGCTCTTAGGATTGCCTCCGGACCACGATCCGCCCCCTTGTGGTAGGTGCTCGTCTTGTCATACGGCACAGGCAGCAGTGCGATCGCTGCGCCCGAGTAAGACTTGTAATCGTCGCTGAAGTCGCCGAAGGACAGTGGTGAAGTAATGCTCATCGAATATGCGTCCCTCAAGGCTCTCCTACGCTGCGGTATCTGCGAAGCTTATACGCGACAATCCTTGCAAGTAAAGAGTAGGGAATAAACCGAGTCAGCGCCGCCATTGCAGAGTTCTGAAACCCGTTAATCACAACAGCCCGGCGGGCAGCGGCGGCCTTAAGCGCTTCAGCTACTACAGGCTCTGTTTCCATTGGTTCCAGGATATCGATTTTCTCTTTGAGACCCGCGGCAATGTGGAATTCGGAGTCTGTAGGCCCCGGGCAGTGAACTATCGAGTGAACGCCGTGCTCTCTACCTTCTGCATACAACGCTAGGCTAAGGCTGAATACAAACGCTTTAGTAGCGCCGTAGCAGCTCATATACGGCAAAGGTTGGAACGCGGCTGTTGACGCCACGTTAATGATTGTTCCGCTTCCGCGTTCGATCATCGACGGCATCAGCCGGTGGGCCATATGGGTAAGCGCGACGGAGTTAAGCGCGATCATGTCGCGCTGGCGCTGCCAGTCCAGTTTGGAGAAACGACCAACGGCTCCGAAACCGGCATTGTTCACCAGGAGATCGGGGACGCTTTGGGGGCTTGCGAATCTCTCCAGGACCTCACTGCGGTGCTTCTCGTCCAGCAGGTCGCAAGTCAATGCTTCTGCGTGACATCTGCCCGCACTGAGTTCGCTAATCTGTTCAGAGAGGGCCTCTAGGCGCTTAGTTCTTCTGGCAAGAAGGTAGAGTTCGGATGCGCCGGAGCGGGCCAGCTCGATTGCATACTGTCTGCCGATTCCAGCAGAAGCGCCGGTAACTAGGGCGGTACGGAAAGGGAGCTGCATGAAAAATTCCGTGTGCGGGTTAATGGCTTGATCTAAAATACGGCTCGTGGATTCAGAACACTATCATAGAGAATGACGATGGCTCAAAACTCAGATCCGAGCGGTTGGCAGAAATTTGTGGTTTATAGCTATAGCGCAGCGGTAGTTGCTATCGGCTGGGGTCTGCTCGGCATCAGCTACTCTGATGTGAAGGCGTATCTACGGGATAGTTCTGTGGCAGCGGCTGCTGATAAGATTGGCGAATATCGCCGCGGCAAGAGTCTCAGGGACCGGACGCTCGATACACCGAGCCGGACGGTAGTGGGCACGTCGGACACCCCGCAAGATGCCCTCACAAACGAAGATCGCCGAGAACTGGACCAGCTTCTGGGTAATCTTCAGTAGCTTAGTTGATCTACCTGCCGCGTCTGCGGTAATTGGTTAGCATGACTCCGATTAAGCGATACTCAATTTTGCTGTTTGTTCTGGCTGCGACCGGCTGCTCGCGCAGCACCTCGCCCGAACCTGAGGAAATAGAAACATTCCCACAGGCGTTTGAAGCGGTTGATTCAAATGCCGCAGTCAGCTCGGAACGAAGCAACCCGGTAGATGTTAACGTTGCTCAAGCCTTCGTTGATAGTGATAAAAACCTGCATGTGAAGGTCCACGTTGAAGCCAAAAGCGAACTTGATCCACGCACACTAAAGCTTTTCTTCCGAGGATTGGACGAAGGCAAAGTGGTTCGCGAGGAATCGCGTCTATTATCCCAGGATTCTGACCGCGAAACTATTGCTGCTGGTGATACCGTAGTGGCGCGTTTTATCGTGCCGGCGGAGGGCCTAAGCGAATATCAGGTGGAATGTGCTTGGGGAGTCGAGCCGGAGATAGAAACGAAGAGCGAGACTGCTGAACTAAAAAAGGAACCGCTCGCGGAAGCCGCGCCGCAAGAAACTATTTCAGCTAGCAAAGCTGACAGCGTCACCTCAGCAGGGCGCATTCGTGTATTGGAAGTCGACTCCCAACCGCTGAGCTGCCCAAGCGAGCCGTGTGGAGTCCGGCTGGTTGTTACTGCGCTGCTGGTTAATGCCGGGCAGAGCCAGATCGATAACGCCAAGGTCGCAGTCGGTCTTGTATGGCGGGCAGAGGGTCAACCGCTGCCTGAACTTGCGCAGTCTGCAGATGCGCTACCGGGGGAAGATGTGATTGAACTGTCGAACTTGGGTCTTGAGCCGCAGGCTGAGCGTAAGATGCGGTTGCGTATCTCTGAGGACGTGCCAGTCGTGCCTGGAGGCCAGTTTGAGCCGACAATCCGGCTGCTTAGTGTCGAACCCCGCTAAGCCTAGACAGCCGCTGGAAGAACCAATAAACTCCGTGACCGACTCATAAATTATTAACCTAGTAATTCACTGATTGAGTGTCGAAATGCAGCGTGAGCCCCGCAGCGGACTATTCGTCAAGACCTTTGGTTGTCAGATGAACGAATACGACTCGGAGAAAGTTGCGACTCTACTCTCGGGAGACTTTGAAAAAGTTGAAGATCCCAAAGACGCTGAAGTCGTCTTCATAAATACTTGCAGTGTTCGCCAGAAGGGGGAGCAAAAGGCTTTTAGTTTGCTCGGCACGCTGCGCGAATTAAAGCGGAAGAACCCTCAATTAGTGATTGGAGTCGGCGGCTGCGTTGCACAGCAGGAAGGTGAAGCGATTATTCAACGCAATCCTGATGTTGATTTTGTCGTCGGCACTCACAATTTGTCACTAGTTCCTTCGCTCATCCGAGGAGCACAAACTGGGCTGAAGCGTCAAGTCGCCGTCGATTACCGAGATGAGTGGGAAGATCTTCCGGACGCTTTCCTGCCTCAAAACGGCAGTGATGTCGACCTGTATTCGGTCAGAGCTTTGGTTTCGATCCAGCGCGGCTGCAATAAACGCTGCTCTTTTTGTGTGGTGCCGACTACACGTGGTCCGGAAGTTAGCCGCGACGCAGCGGAAATAGTTCGCGAAGCAGCTTTAAAGGTCAGGCTCGGCGCAAAAGAAGTTGTGCTGCTCGGGCAGACGGTAAATTCATACGGGCGAGACCTTGCTCCCAGGGTAGGTTTCGAGACACTTTTACGGGAGCTGGCAAAAATAGAAGGGCTGGAGAGAATCAGATTCACAAGCCCGCACCCGGCAGACGTTAAGCCAAAGTTTATCGAGTTGTATGGTGAGATGCCGCAGCTGTGCAAGCACATCCACCTGCCTTTGCAGTCGGGGAGTGATAGAATTCTCAAGTTGATGAATCGCAACTATCGCCGTGACCGTTTCCTCGAGATTGTTAATCAGCTTAAATCT
>JAUIIP010000027.1 GCA_030431555.1 bacterium | reverse complement strand
TGGCGCAGTCTCAGGTGAATCCTGAGCTTGAGCTGGAAGGGGTGCTGCTGACGATGTATGACGGGCGCACCAACTTGGCCAAGCAGGTCGAAAACGAAGCACGAAAGTTTTTCGGCAAGGCGGTCTATCACAACGTGATTCCGCGCAATGTTAGACTGAGCGAGTCACCGAGTTTTGGTCGTCCGATAGTGATTTACGATCCACAGTCGATCGGTGCCGGTGCCTACGAGTCCCTGGCTAAGGAAATGCTGAGGCGACGAAAGAAGGCCGAAAAGAAAGCAAAAAAGAAGCTTAAAGCCGTAGGATAACTAGATAATCATGGCAGGAGCAAAACGCACAGCTAAGAAGCCGAGCGGACGTCAGGCGCTCGGCCGAGGATTGAGCAGCCTGATGCGCTCAACAACTATCGAAGTAGATGTCGGGGAGCAGCTAGCTAAGAAGCGCTCCGGCGCAGCAGCTAAGACCAAGAAGCAGTCCGCACCCGCAGCTGAGCGACGCGACAATCAGCGCGATGAAACTCCGCTTGAGGGCTTGGCCATGCTTCCGATTCACCGCGTGTTTGCAAACGCAAACCAGCCACGCACGCACTTCGACGAGGCGGAAGTCGAGTCGCTGTCTAATTCAATTAAAGAAAGCGGAGTGCTCCAGCCAATACTTGTGCGCAGAATCGCTGCTGCGTCCGGCGGCAGCCACTCGGCAGGCGACGTAGACGGATTTGAGATCGTAGCCGGAGAGCGCCGCTACCGCGCTGCAAAAATGGCTGGATTAAGCGAAATTCCGGCAGTTGTTCGCCATATCGACGACCGCGAAGCGCTTGAAATTGGAATTGTCGAGAACGTCCAGCGTGCAGACCTGAATCCGGTTGAAGTAGCGCTGGCCTATAAGCGCTTAATCGATGAATTCGGCTTGTCGCAGGACGCCGTCGCCAAGACAGTCGGCAAAGACCGGGTTTCGGTTGCCAACGCTGTTAGACTTCTCAGGCTGCCGGATGCTGTGCAGCAGCTTCTGGCGGAAGGGGCGATCACAGCGGGTCACGGCAAGGCGCTGCTGATGCTGGAGAGCGAAGCTAAGCAGTTGGCATTGGCCAAGCTGATTCAGAAAGAGCAGCTTTCCGTGCGCGAAGCGGAGCGCTTAGCGTCAGGCGGGGCCCCTAAGTCCAAGCGCAGCAAGCGCGGATCCAAGGCCGGCGCTGCCGAGAAGTCAGGGGTCGAGCTTCAGCTTGAGGAGCGCCTCAGACGCGGTTTGGGAACTAAGGTCGCCGTAAGCTTCGATAAAAGCGGCAGCGGAGAGCTTCGAATTAGCTTCTTTTCTCGGGAAGAACTCGATAGACTGCTTGAACACTTTGGAGTGTAGAGGCGTTTTTCGCTACGCTTGATTGAGAATGCTCCAGGGCCGACGGGAAACACCGGGTCTTGGAAGGGAGCGATCTAGGTAATGCCCGACGAAAGTAAACAAAGCGGCGAATCAGTCAACAGCTCCTTTGCTGCCTTTAGCAAAGGGCTAATTGACTACGCGGGTCTTTTTCCGCCCGCCGCGCTAGGTTTGGCTGAAGCAATCAATAATTTCCAGCGCTACCGCAGCGGCGAACACAGCGCCCTGCTGGGTGACTTTATTTGCCCGGTGGCGAAGCTGCGCGAAGCACGTGCACTCGCCGACCAGAATTCAGCGGACGTTCGCTTTATTGCGCTCCCGGAATACGGGGGCGAGCACTCAGATATGACCGAAGATTTCGAGGCCGCCGGCAAGGAGCTCCTTAGCTTTAGCGAGGAGTTTGGAGTGCAGCGCATCAGCGCGCTCGAGCTCAAGCTTAACGAGGCCACAGCGCAGGGCCTTGAGGATCGGGGAGGGGTCACTGAGCTGATAACAGCGCTTGCTGCGTTCAATTCCTTCTTCGAGCGCGGAGTGGGGGCTTTTGTCGAGCTGGTTTACGAAAAAGGCCAGCGCGTCTCCCCTCAGTGGCAGGAGAGCATTGTTAAGATTGTAGTGGTGTTATCAGAGCTAAAGAACGAGCTAGGAGTTCCGCTTGGTTTGAAGCTTCGCTGCGGCGGGCCTCGGGCGGAGGATGTTCCCTCGGCAACCCAGGTCGCGTTCGCGATTAACCAGTGTCGGGAGGCTCAGCTTCCGGTTAAGTTCACAGCCGGTCTGCACAAAGCTGCCTGTGCTCATAACTCAGTCGGCGAGGTAAAGGAGCATGGTTTCCTTAATGTGTTCGGCGCGGCTGTCTTAGCGCACGCCAAACAGCTCGAGTTCCCCGCTTTGGTCGACTTTGTGCAGCTAAGTGATGTCTCAAAAATAGCATTCTCCGACGACAGCGTTAGGCTGGGGGTGCACGACGTTTCAGTGCGCGAGCTGAAGAAAGCCCGGGACGAGCTAGCAGTTTCTTTCGGTAGCTGCAGTTTTGAAGAACCAATCGACGAGCTTCGAAAGCTCTCAATGCTTCCCGCCGCAATTCAGTAATCAGGGACTTAGATCGGAAGGTGGCGCGCGTTTACGGTAACCCTAGAGCGTGCGAACCACTTGTGCGGGCGCTTGCGATGGGGAGGATTGGCCTTAGTGCCGCCTTCCGCAACGGGTCGTATGGCAACTAGCCATATAGCAGCTGGATTCTAGATTATTATTAGCGGGAATTGTGGATGGCCACGACTAGGGCATTCAGAAGCATTTAGCGGTTAGGCCGGCGTTAACAACTAATTAGTTAACGGTGTAGCTGGTTGCTCGTCCGCCGCCTTCACGCTTCAGGTGGCCGCGCTTAGAAAGGACCCCGAGGTTGTATTTGACCGTGCTGACGTTAATGCCGCTTTTTTGCGCGATCGAGTCGCGCGAGACCGGACCGTGAATCTTAACGATTTCGATTATCCGCTGTTGAACCTGATTCAGGCGGCGCTTATCGAGGTTCATTGCCTCGCGCGAGACCAGCATTTCGGCACAGCTCGAAAGGGCACCAAAGAACACTTCGAACCAGGCGTTGATCGTTGACCAGTCTCCACCTGCTGTTTTCTCAGCCTTCCTGAGTGCTGCGAAATAGCGGTCCTTATCAGTCGCCAGTGCAGAGGTCAGGGGAGCCAACTCGATGAAGTCGTAACCGAAGCGAACTAGCAAATGCTTGCTCACTACAAGCGCCATACAATGGTTCAACTTGGGAAAGGGGGATATTTGCAGGAAGCACAGGTGGAAAACCCCGATGATCATCAAGGGATGGAGTGTGTCGTGCTCGAACTCGCCCTCGGTCCAGCTCAGCAGGTCGCCAAAACGCTGCTCGATTAGAAAAGGTGAAATCGTGCGAAAGACCAGCGGCGAATGGCCGACCGCCAGGTCAGGCCGCTCAAATGGCTGGGGACCAGAACGCAGGGGTATCTCGGCATCTTCCGATGTCGCCGTAAGTGTTCGATACAAGTCCTGGATGTCTAACAGGCTGAGTTTGAATTCGCATTGGTACGCCGCAGACAAAAGTCGCCGCAGCGTTTCGGGCGGCTCGGATGTCGTTCGCTCTAGTGCCAGAGTGGCGTTAACGCAGCGTTGCAGAGCCGAGCTGCGAGCCCTCTCAGTCGTGACGGCATTATTCAGCGCTAGGCGGTCCCAGTTTCCGGCACTGCGCTCGATGGAAGCGATTGCGCGAAGCATGCTCAAAGTTGGGCGAAGTTGAAACTCCATACTCGGGTACTCCTGCGCAAAAGGGACATTAAAACGCTCCCATATGCTAACCGAATCCTGGCCGCTAAGCGAAGTTTAACTGACAGAATTTCAACAACTCAAAACCGGGAAAATGTCTGTTGATATCTCGCCTTTCAGCATTGATTCAGTGTTTGACTTTCCTTTGCAGTAACGATATCGCTGTGTATTCTGTTGACGCAATTTCTGCTTGATTTCATAGGTAATCAGGCGTTCCACGTGGTGTGGCGGCGGTGTTTGTGGTGAACGTCGTTGGGCGAGGTTTGTCTTGTCCGCCTATGTCAGGCAAATAGTGTAGCGCGCTTCACCGCGCGAGTAGTTGTATCGGTGAACCGGAGTACTGCTATGGGCCCCTCGCCGCATGTCCTAATAGGGAACGAATGCCGCATAAGTGGACGGCTTTCCCTGGTTGGAGAGGCAGTAATCGACGGCAGTGTTGACGGAGAGATCGTCTCCAGCGGCACGCTTACGATCGGTGAAAGCGGGGTGGTTGATGCGAAGGTTTCCGGCCGGGTTGTCATTATCCATGGACGCTTGGTCGGCAACATCGAGTGTTCCGAGCGACTCGAGCTGCGTGCCGGCTCGAAGGTTTACGGGAACCTGCGGTGCGCGAACATAGTAATAGAGGATGGTGCTAACTTCGAAGGCTACAGCTCGATGGATGAGCAGCCCCGAAGCGAAGAAGCAACAGTCTCGCCAAGTGAGTCAGGCGAGGAGTAGAAAAGCGTAATAATGATTGAGATTTTATCATCCGCTGGTCTTTTCATCCTATTGTGGACCATCCTGGGAAATGCCCTGTTTAAGCCATATATTAAGCTGCTCGAAGAGCGCGAAGCCCGAACCATGGGCGACGAGAAACGCGCTGCAGAGGCGTTTCGTGAATCAGAAAAAGTAGCCCAGGAAATCAACGAAGAACTGCGCCAAGCCGCCCTGCATGGGATCAAGATCCGAGACAGCCATGTTGCCGAAGCTAAGGACGAGGCAAACCAGGTAGTGGATCACGCGAGCAGTGTTGCTGCTAGAGAGCTTGAAGCCGCACGAGAAGAAATCGCAAAGCTCGTAGCTGAGGCTCGAGAACAAATTAATCAAGACGCACAGCAAGTTGCCGGAGCTATGCTGGACCGCCTGCTCACAGGCAGCGGCTCGCAAGTAGTGCACTAGTAATCAGAGAATTCACGGGAGGCGCAAGCGTGTTCGAATCAGAGCGGAGTAGGAAAGCAGCCAAAGCTTCGTGTATGCACGCGGCTGCTGCCGGTTTGTTTGTGCTGATGTGCCCAGGCTTGGCGCTTGCCGAGACCGGCGGGCTCGAAACCCTCTGGCTGCCCATCGTCAACTTCACGCTTTACGGCATTTTGCTCGTATATCTATATCGCCGCTACGGAGCGAGTCTTGTTCGCCAGCGCAGCATTGAAATCAAAGAACAAATAAGCAAAGTCGCAACTACGCTCTCAGAAGCCGAGCATCAGCTTGAAACCGTTCAGTCGCGCCTTAGCGACATTGACGAGGAGAAGGCCGAGCTCGCCAAACGCTACGAAGAGGAAGGAGTCGCTATGAGCGCAGCGATTGCGAAGAATGCTAAACGACAGGCAGAGCGGATCGCTGCGGATACTTCTCGGCAAATCGACGCCGAACTTCAGCAGGCTAAGAAAATGCTGCACAACGAAGCAGTCGACAAGGCGGCAGCCATTGCCCGAAGCAAGATTGGTTCGGATCTTTCTGCCGAACAGGACCGACTGCTTAGAAGGTCAGTGGTCCAGGAGTTTATCGTCAAGGAGAACAGCTAGGCGCTTATGGCTAAGAAGATCGGTAAACTTGCGCGCAGATACGCCAAAGCGTTCCTTTCGGTAATCGAGTCGGAGCAGGGAACGAGTGGATCCCCTACGCCGGCCCAGACAGTGGCCGACAGCTTAGGCGCGTTCGCCGAGGTTTGGGAAAACAACGACGAGCTTCCGATGTATTTCCTTAACCCTATGTTCGAGATCGATGTGCGCGCCAAGGCGATGAAGTCAATTGCCGCAACTGCCGGACTGCCTCAGACAGCCGTTAATTTTCTCAAGGTCTTAGTTGAGCGCGACCGAGTAAAAATCCTTCCGGAAATTGCATTGGCGCTGCATGAAATGGCAGATGAGGCTGCCGGAGTTGTGCAGGTTCAGGTGACCACGGCTCAAAACATCGAGCAGGCTGAGAAAGAAGATATCGAGAAGCAGCTAGCTGCTTCGATTAAAGGAACCCCGCAGTTTACTTGGGGCGTAGATTCGTCCTTGATGGGCGGGATGCTGATTACTTACGGCGGCCGTGTTTTTGACGGCTCGCTAAGTGGGCGGCTGGAGCGCATCCAGCGCGGCCTTTCACATTAACGGTTTAAAAACGCTGCAGGGAAACGAAAGTAATGGAAATCAAAGCGCAAGAAATTAGTCGAATCCTCCGCGAGCAGATCAAGGATCATGACGCGGGCGTGGAGCTGGCCGAGACGGGGTCTATTATCACCGTCGGTGACGGTATCGCCAGGATTCATGGTTTGACGAACGTTGCTTCTGGAGAACTTCTCGAGTTCCCGGGAGAGGTGAAGGGGATTGCTCTTAACCTCGAAGAAGACAACGTTGGTGCGGTATTGATGGGTGAAACCTCGAATATTCGCGAAGGTGACATCGTTAAGCGAACCGGTGAAATCGCTGCCGTTCCGGTCGGTGAGGAGCTGGTTGGCCGCGTCGTAGATGCGCTCGGTAATCCAATTGACGGTCAGGGCCCGATTGGAGCAAGCGAAACTCGCCGGATCGAAGTAAAAGCTCCGGGTATCGTAGAGCGTAAATCAGTTCACGAACCGCTCCAGACTGGACTTAAAGCAATCGACTCGATGGTGCCGATCGGACGAGGTCAGCGCGAATTGATCATCGGCGACCGCCAAACCGGAAAAACTGCCGTCGCGATTGATACAATCATCAACCAAAAGAATACGGACGTAATCTGCATTTACGTTGCAATCGGTCAGAAGCGCTCCAGTGTTGCGCAGGTTGTCGAAAAACTGCGTGCCGAAGGTGCGATGGACCATACAATTGTTGTCGCTGCTACAGCCAGTGAGCCGGCGCCGCTTGCGTTTATGGCCCCATATTCCGGCTGTACGATGGGTGAGTACTTCCGTGACAACGGCAAGCACGCGCTGATTATTTACGATGATTTGTCGAAGCATGCTGTCGCGTACCGTGCGATTTCGCTTCTGCTGCGCCGTCCTCCGGGCCGCGAAGCATACCCGGGAGACGTTTTCTATCTCCACTCGCGCCTGCTTGAGCGTGCGGCGAAGATGAGCGACGAAAGAGGAGCAGGCTCGCTGACGGCGCTTCCTGTAATTGAAACCCAAGCGGGTGACGTTTCGGCCTACATTCCGACAAACGTAATTTCGATTACCGACGGGCAGATTTTCCTCGAATCAGACCTTTTTAACTCCGGTGTTCGTCCGGCGATTAACGTCGGTCTCTCCGTATCACGGGTAGGTGGTTCTGCTCAGATTAAAGCGATGAAGAAAGTCGCAGGAACTCTGCGTCTGGACCTCGCTCAGTATCGTGAGAAGCAGGCCTTCGCACAATTCGGCTCCGACCTGGATGCTTCGACAAAAGCTCAGCTCGACCGGGGTGAGCGTCTGGTCGAAATTCTCAAGCAGCCGCAGTATGTGCCGATGCCGGTTGAGCTGCAGGTGATTTCGATTATTGCTGCAAACCTCGGCTTCCTGGACGGAATTGCAGTTGACCAGATTTCGCAGTACGAGCCGAAGATGCACGAATATATCAATGCTAACCACGGTGAGATCCTCGAGTCGATTCGAACTACCGGCAAGCTCGAAGATGCGCACCAAGAAACTCTCAAAAAGGCACTGCAGAAGTTCACAACAGACTTCATCGCCTCTGGCGGCGGACCGGCTTCGTCGTCTTCAACCGGGCAAGGCGGCGGCGCTTCTTCCGGCAGCAAGATCGGCGGCGGAGAGAGTCAACAGGCTGCAGCGCAGGGTTAAGGAATAGGACCGAGGGCGTTTCGTGAGCGGACTCAAGGAAATCAGACGGCGGATAACGTCGGTCAACAATACGCGGCAGATTACGCGCGCTATGAAGCTCGTGTCTGCTGCGAAGCTTAGGCGAGCGCAGGATGCTGCTGAGAACGGCCGCGCATACAGCGACCGGCTGAACGAAGCGGTGCGCGCGGCGATTAGCGATTTGACCGGCGACTTCGATCATCCGCTGCTGGAAGTGCGGCCGGAAATAAAGCGCCGCCGCATAATAATGGTCGCCGGCGATCGCGGCTTGTGCGGGGCATACAATGCCAACGTTGCCAAAGCCGTAATTGCCAATAATAAAGGCGCGAGCCCGGCGTTCGACGTAATTGCTGTCGGCAGAAGGAGTGCGAGTGCGGTTGCCAGCAATCGTTGGGAACTCAAGGCTAAATACGCGGAACTCGGCGAAAATGCCGCCACCTGGCCGATTGAAGAAATTGCCCGCAGCTGCATGCGCGACTTTATCAGCGGCGAGTGTGACGAAGTAGTTTTGTATTACACAAAATTCGTCTCAGCGATGACTCAGGAAGTCACCCGAGAGGTGCTGCTTCCTTTCGGCGGCATTAACGCCGAGATCAGCGAGACTGCTCCTAAGCAAGAAGGCGACGAAGGCTATATCAGTTACAGCCCGAGTCCGGAGGAAATTTTATCAGGCCTGATTCCCTTGCTCGTTCGCACGCGCATCGGGCAGGGAGCGCTTGAGTCAAAGGCGAGTGAGCACGCTGCGCGGATGACCGCTATGGAATCCGCTACCAGCAATGCCAGCGACCTAATTGACAAATTGCGCCTGTACTACAACCGAGCCAGACAAAGCACGATTACTACCGAGCTCATCGACATCGTCGGCGGAGCTGAGGCTACTAACTAGACCAGTTATTAAGAAGGATTACGCGAAGAGGAAGGAAAAAAGCGATGTTGGATACGCAAAACGCAGCTAACAAGATTGGAAAAATCGTTCAGGTGATGGGCCCTGTCGTCGACGTAGCGTTTGACGAAAGTGATGGTCTGCCTGAGCTGAACAACGCTCTGCTGATCTCGAACCCGGGCCTCGGTGAAGGCGAGGACAACTTGACGGTAGAGGTAGGCTTGCATATCGGCGACAACATGGTTCGCTGCATTGCAATGGATTCAACCGACGGTCTGGTTCGCGGCATGCCGGCAAAGGATACCGGCGCGCCGATTTCGATACCGGTAGGTAAAGGCACTTTGGGCCGAATCATGGACGTTCTCGGCAAGCCGGTTGATGAGGTTGGTCCGATTCAAACCGAGCAGCAATGGCCTATTCACCGTGAAGCGCCGAAGTTCGAAGACCAAGCGACATCCAAAGAACTTTTTGAGACCGGAATTAAGGTTATCGACCTTCTGGCTCCTTACGTGAAGGGTGGGAAGATCGGACTATTCGGCGGTGCCGGCGTCGGCAAGACAGTTATCATTATGGAGCTGATCAACAACGTTGCTAAGGCTCACGGTGGTTACTCGTTCTTTGCCGGTGTTGGTGAGCGTACTCGTGAGGGTAACGACCTTTGGGAAGAGATGAAGGAGAGTGGAGTAATCGAGAAAGCTTCACTTGTTTACGGTCAGATGAACGAACCTCCGGGAGCGCGTTTCCGAGTTGGTTTGTCCGCTCTGACTAACGCCGAATACTTCCGTGACAAAGAAGGTAAGGACGTTCTGCTGTTCGTCGACAACATCTTCCGTTTCGTTCAAGCGGGTTCTGAAGTATCAGCGCTGCTGGGTCGTATGCCGTCGGCGGTTGGTTACCAGCCTACGCTGGCAACTGACGTAGGGCAGCTCCAGGAGCGGATTACTTCGACGAAGACCGGCTCGATTACCTCAGTTCAGGCGGTTTACGTTCCGGCGGATGACTTGACTGACCCCGCTCCGGCAACAACCTTTGCTCACTTGGACGCTACTACAGTTCTGTCGCGATCAATTGCAGAAATGGGAATTTATCCGGCTGTTGACCCGCTTGACTCGAACTCCACCATTCTGGAGCCGGGAATCGTCGGGGAAGAGCACTACACGGTAGCCCGTCAAGTTCAGAACATTCTGCAGCGCTATAAAGATCTTCAAGACATCATCGCCATTCTCGGAATGGATGAGCTGTCGGAAGAAGATAAGACGACGGTTGAGCGTGCTAGAAAGATTCAGCGTTTCTTGTCTCAGCCGTTCTCCGTTGCCGAGCAGTTTACCGGTCTTGAAGGTAAGTACGTAAAACTCGAGGACACCATCCGCGGCTTTAAAGAGGTCGTTGAGGGCAAGCACGACGACCTTCCTGAGCAGGCGTTCTACCTAGTTGGGACGATTGAAGAAGCTCGCGAGAAAGCCGAAAAGATGGCTAAGGGATAAGCCTAAGGGGACAGATGGCCAGCAAGGAGTTCATGCTTAGAATTCTCACCCCCGGCGCTGAGCTTTTCAGCGGCAAGGTGACAGACGTGGTTATTCCCGCACATGACGGTGATGCCGGCGTGCTCCCGCAGCACAAAGACATGATTAGTTTGTTGGGCACGGGGGTTCTCAAACTGGTCAAGGACGGCAATGACTACTGGTTCGTCGTCAGTTCGGGCATTTTTGAGGTGCGCGGCGGCGAGGTGACGGTGTTGGCTGAGATGGGAGAGCCGGCAGACAATGTTGACCTCGATGCAGCGAAAGCTGAAGAGAAGCGTCTTGAGCCGATGTTTGCCGAGAAGAATTCCTTTGCTGACGATTTCGAAGAGTTCAAGGTCGCCTACGAACGCGCCAAGGCCCGCATCGAAATCCATCGCAGAACCCATTCGGTTCATTAGGCTCTGTGAGCCAAAGTCTAAGCGCTTAGGCTGCGAATTCCACGCAGCAATTGATGCTGATTTTTAAGGCAGGCCGCGTCCAGCCATTTGTCCAACCCGGCTTGACTAAATGGGATCTCTGCTTTCAGCACCTGCGAAGGTGCAGCGCCGCGACCCAGAAGCATCGTGTGCGGGCTGCAGTATATCTCTTCACGAAGCTTTGCTCCCAAAGCGCCGCTATCGGTACGCTTGTCCCAGTCTGGATCGCAAATCCCGATAAGCGGAATTCCCGCATGTGCGGCTGGGGATAATTTTAGTCTAAAATCCAGCAAGACTTCAGCCTGGGCGTCCTGGGGCAGTGCTGCCGCAACGAAGTCGCAATTACTGAGCACATACATCAGCGAGTGCTGATAGGCATCAAGTGACTCGCGGCTTTCGCGCGACAGGTCAATGATGCGAAGTCTCTCTCCGCTGCCGAGCGAAAGATGGAGCCGGTCGGCAAACTCCCGCGAGGGCTCATCCTCGCAAAGCAAGGCATAGGTGCAGTCGGTATCGGCTACGATTGCTTCTAACAGCGCATCACGGGCACGCGCGTCGTCGCGGCTGGGGCAGATGATAAGCCCGCAGTGGAGCTGCGGCTTATTTAGCTCAATTGCCCGGTAATCCGCGCCTCTTGAGCGCAGCAGCAAGGGCAGCTTTCTAAGCGCTGGAAGCAGCACGGCCTCGCTGCCTTGCTCATCGTGCACATCGATAGCTGAACCACGCTCGATGAAAGTCTTTTCGAAGCTCGTAGTTGGGTCCTGCTTGGACAGCACCAGCACCCTGAGGCCCAGTTGCTTAGCAAAGGCTGAGGTGTCTAGCCCGGCAGCGCTAGGCAGTTCATCGCGAGAGCTGCGCCTTCGTCTAAACGTAGCTGCTACTTCGCGCGCTTCGCGTTCGATTTCCTCCGGTCCCAGCTGATGGCTAATGCTGTCTGTGTGCAGACGATATTCGTAGAGCATGTCGTCGCTATCGAGGTGCGCTGCTGTCGAGCAAAGGCAACATCGCAGCCAGTAGTCAAAGTCCTCAGCGCCGCGAAGCTTAGTGTCGACCGCTCCGCAGCAACTTCGCAGACTCATTCGCATTAGATGACAGGCACCGAAGAAGTTGTCATGGTCTTCGCCGAGGGACTGCGCGGCAATCGGCAGCAGCAGCTTGTGAGAGCCTCGATTCGGCTGATTCTGCGGACGGTAATCGTCGGCGGCTGCAGGGCCGCCGGAGCCGTCGATTAGCTCCATGTTTGCATAGACCAAACCGACGTCGGGATTGGACATCAGAAAATCAGCCAGACGATCGATTGCAGCAGGCTTAAAGTGATTATCTGCACTGGTCCAGGAAACAAAGCTGCCGGAAGCAAGTTCTACTCCACGGTTTAACGCCGAAGCTAAGCCGCTATTTTCCTGGTAGCGGTAGCTCACTCCGGGACGGTTTAGAATGTCTGCGAGCGCCTGCCTGACTTCCGGACCTGAGCCGTCATCAATAACAATCAGCTCCAGCGGATAGCGTCCGCTGTCCAGCACCGACAACGCAGCGCTCCTGACAGTTTGGCTTTGCTGGTAAACAGGAAGAATCACACTGACCAGCGGCAGCGACCAAGGCGCCTTGCGCGCCGCGACAGTGCTTCGGCTAAACTCCCGACGTTTCATCACAACAGCGGATTTTATCAGTCAAATCTCGATTTTGACAGCTGCAGTGCTGCACCTTCGGCGAGTGTACGCCGGAAACTTTGGGTGGACTATTCGACTAGGGGAGGTAGTATGGTTCGTCATGGTTTCGCTAGATAAAAGCCAGTTGAGCGAGCTCATAACCTTACGGCATCGGCTGCATGCTCATCCTGAGCTGTCCGGCTTGGAGTATGCGACGGCGCTCACGATAGCACAGTTCTTCGAGCGGGCTGGGCCTGAGTTTGAAGTTGCCACCGGCGTCGGCGGTACCGGTGTTGTAGTCGAGCTGCCCTTTGCGGCCGAAGGCCCGACCATAGCTCTGCGCGCAGAGCTGGACGCACTGCCGATAGCCGAGATCAGCCACCTAAAATACACCTCCAAAGCGCCAGGAATCGGTCATCTCTGCGGCCATGACGGTCACATGGCGATGCTTTGCGGGGCGGCTCTAAGGCTGTTGGAGACGCCATGCAGCCGCGGAAAAGCAGTGTTTGTGTTCCAACCCGCGGAAGAGACGGGGCAGGGTGCGGCTGAGGTTTTAGCTGATGAAAAGTTCCGCTCGGAAGAACTCGATTACATCGTGGGTGTGCACAACATACCCGGAGCCCCGCTTGGCCAAGTAATAGTTAGAAGCGGTGTGATGACTATGTCCTCCTGCGGACTTACTCTAGTCTTCAAGGGAAAGACCTCACATGCCTGTGAACCGCAGCTTGGCCGTTCACCGGCCCCGATTATTGCTGACCTGATTCGCGCTGCCCAGCAGATGTCGGCATCTAGCGCAGATATTATGGCTACGGTAGTCGGAGCGACAATCGGAGAGAAAGCATTTGGCACGGCGCCGGGCGACGGCGAAATATACATTACTTTGCGCTCAGGCTCGCTGGATGAATTGGAGCAGGGCCTCTCTAAGCTCTCGGCGCTGGCGCGCTCGAGTGCCGAAAATTTAGGCATTGAATGTCAGGTGCTGCGAGAAGACGAATTCGCAGAAACGGTGAATGACGCGGCGGTAGTTTCTTTTATCGAGCGCGCAGCCTGCCTGCGGAAATTGGAATTACTCGTGCGCGAGCGGCCGTTTCTTTGGTCTGAGGATTTCGGCCGCTTCACTCACAAAACGCCGGGAGCCTTGTTTGGCTTGGGCTCGGGTGCCGAGCAAAAAAGCCTGCACGATCCGCAGTACGACTTCCCCGATGCACTGCTTGAGCCGGGAGCGCTGCTGCTTGAGCAGATTGTAAGGACAGCGGTGGACGGCGAATAAGATGTTTGATCGCTCCGTAATTGAAATTAGCAAAGACCGAATTCACAATAACATTGCCTTTATCCGGGACTTGCTCCCGCAAGAGACGGAGTTGTGCGCCGTGGTCAAGGGTAATGCATACGGCCACGGCTTAGACGTTTATCCTCGGTTTCTCGAGCAGGAGGGGGTGGGCTGTTTTGCAGTTTCTTCGCCCGAGGAGGCGTATGAGCTCAAGCCCTGCTTGTCTGATCGTTCGCGAATAATCGTCCTGGTTGCTCCGCGGAGGCATTCGCTTGAATGGCTAATATCAAATGAAATTGAGTTTTATATAGGTGCATACGACGACCTGGAGCAGATCGCTGCCGCTAGCAGTGCGGCAGGAAAGCCTGCACGTGTTCATCTGGAATTGGAAACAGGTTTATACCGCACGGGTGTGAGGGAAGAGCAGCTCGAAGCCATATTGAACAAGCTCGCATCAACCCGCGAAATATTCGCCCTAGCCGGAGTTTGCACTCATCTGGCTGGAGCTGAGTGCCGCGAAAACGAAACGCGCGTCTTGAACCAGCTTCGGCGCTTCGAGGTGTTGTCGGAGGAAATTCGGGACAGGCTCGACTCCCAGGCGCCGCGCCATGCGGCTTGTTCTGCTGCGGCGATTGCCTATCCGCAGTCGCGCTTCGAAATGGTTAGAGTCGGGGTCTTGCAGTACGGATTCTGGCCAACACTCGAAATCAAGGAGCGATTTCTTGCTTCGAACAGCAAGCCGGAGCGAGTTCCGCGGCAAGCGCTGAGCTGGAAAACGTACATCCACTCGATTCGCCGGGTGCCGGAAGGCTCCTACGTAGGCTACGGCAAGTCATACAAAGCGCAGCGCGATATGCGCACCGCGACGCTGCCAATCGGCTATGCCGATGGATTCAGCCGCTCGCTGAGCAACAAAGGCTACGTTCTGGTCAAGGGCAAGCGCGCTCCGGTTGTGGGAAACGTAACGATGAACATGCTTACGATTGACGTGACCGATATCGATGGAGTGCGAGTCGAAGACGAGGTTGTAATTCTCGGAGATCAGCAGGGTGAGCGCATTGTGGTTTCATCATTTAGCGATTTGCTAAATACCCTGAATTACGAGTCTCTGGTGCGAATTGCGGACCACATTGAGCGCAGAATTGTCGAGCACTAGGAATTGCCCCTGCTTATAGGTGGCGATTATTCGTCACCTAGCAGACGCAGCAGCAAGTCGGCCTGTAAGTTGTTCAGATTCATGAGCTGTCCGATTGCCTGCTGACGAATCAGGTTCTTCGTCAGCTCTGCTGCCTCGCTTGCCACATCTACATCTCTGATTCGCGATGCTGCGTCCTCGTAGTTGAGCGAGCGGTTGCTAATTTCATCTGCCGCGTATCCTAGACGCGACATCGCGGCACCGATTCGTCCGGAAAGCTCCCCAAGCTCGGCCAGATCTCTGCGGATTGAGGACAGGGCGCCTTTTGCTTCGGTTTGCGAAGATATCGTCAGGCCACCTAGGCCATTGGCAGAGTCGCGCACGGACTCTAGTGAGAGCGATATCATTGCGTCTGCGCCTCCACCAAGCGAAACGCCGACTTCCAGAGGAGTATTGTAGGTGTTTAGCAGGAACAGCTCGATATTGCCGTCGCCGTTTTGGCCGGTGAGGTCACCGGTGGAGCTAATTACAATCGAAGAGGCGTTGCGGGTTTGAAAGAACGTAGCAGCGAGTGGAACAGAATCGTAGCTGGTGATTTGTGTAATCTCTCCGGTCCTGATGTCGTAGCTGAAGCCTTGGAACAGCAGGTTCGGATTTTCTCCGGTGTAATCTTGGGTCGCAGCAATCGTAATCGTCGTGTCGTCAACCGCCTTCACTATGGCGTGAGCGCCAATAGTTGTGGAGTTCGTTTCTTGGCTAATCGTGCCTGTTTGATAGTCATACTTGAACAGTTGGTCAAAGCCGCTTGGGTTGTCTCCGGTGAGGTTGTCATTAGAGCTGAAGTACACGTCTCCGTTGGTGGTCACTTTCGGTGTCGGCGCGGAGATACCGCCAGTCGTATTCGTTATCTGGCGCAGACCATTTTTGGGATCCATCGTATCAAGAACGAACACCTCTGCGCCCAAGTCTGGGTTTTCACCCGTGTAGTCGCCGTTTGAAGTGAACGCCAGAAAGCGTCCGTCGGAGCTAAACGAAGCATTGATCATGAATTGCAGCGCCAATCCCGCGAAAGCCTCTGTATAGACCCCAGTTTTAAGGTCTAGAATATAAAGCTGGTCTGTTCCATCTCCAGTAGTCGTACCGTCAGCAAGTGTGCCGCCGTCGACGTATCTCGACTGACTGCTGAAGCTAATCGATTCTCCGTCGGCGCTGAGCGCAAAGGCGCTCAAGCCGGACTCGTTTGTCTGAGCGTTTGTGACCTGCCGCAGCTCTCCACTGAACGTGTCGTAGACGAAGGTCTGCTCGTATCCGCCTGAATTCTCCCCGGTTAAGTCCTCGCGACTCTGGAAGGCAATCACAGAGCCGCTTGCACTAATCTGGATGCCCGAAATTAGCGCTGCGGTCGCATTGGCGACAGTTGTGGTCTGACCGCTTTCAACATCGAGCAGTTCGAGGGTGCCGGCGCCTGTATCGAAATAAGAAACAAATCGGCCGTCGCCGGAAATGGCAATATGCGAAGGATTGATCCCCGAACCAGTGGTGAAGGTTAACTGCTGGTATTCAACCTCTGTCTTAAGACCGTCGCTTAGACCAATACCGTTAAACTCCGCGGCCTTGATTATTCTTTGGGCTTCCGCGCTAAGCGCGAAGAATTCCTGATTTAGAGCGCTGCGCTGCTCGTCGCTAAGCGAGCCGTTGGCCGCTTGCTCCGCAAGTTCGGCCATTCGCGTTTCGACTCTAACGACTTCGCTAACGACCGATTCAGCGATGCTGAGCAAGGAAATGCCATCGCTTACATTTCGTCGTGCTTGGTTCAGGACTCGAACGTCAGTTTCAAGCGACTCGGAGATTTGCAGGCCTGCGGCATCGTCACTCGGACGATTAATGCGCAAACCGCTCGATAGACGCTCAAACGAGCGACCGAGCGCAGAGCTAGTCTGCGTCATTCTGCGCTGGAGCCCCAGCGCTACTGCATCCGTGCCAAACTTAAGCGTCATATTACTAAACGCGATTCCTTTTGTTTGAGCCTGTGCGCGGGTCCGTAGATGGATCTGCGAGCAAACTTCCCCAATATCGAAATCGGCTAAGCCACTGAATTTCTAGGGTGTTTTTGAAATGCGCTGTGATTACAGCAGGTTGAGCGGTCCCGTTTGCATCGAAGATGCAGCGGTAGCCTTGGGCTGGAGCTGAAATTTTATTGAGCCACTTAATGAATCGGCTTACTTGGATATTCCTTAATAATTTGGGGCGCAATTAGGCGAGGAGCCCTCGACAGCCCTAGTAGAAGGTTCGCCGCGGCTGAGTTCCCGGATCTGAGGGCTCCGAATTATTTGGGTTGTTGCTGGCCCCGCTCGGCGTGTCTCGATTGGGATTAAGGTTCGGCCTGTATGAAGTGCTCCAAGTTCCCCCGTCGCTCGAGTTACTTGCGTTTGAGGAGGAGTTGCTGCGGCTCGGCTCTCTTGCCCCCTCGCCACCGGAGCCTTTGGGGTCGCTGGTTTGAGTGCTGTTGGTACCGGTGCTGACGAGAAGTGCTGTCTCGTGAGTTAAAAAGGCTGTTTGAAATACACCTTCGATTTCGGTCTTGGTTTGGCTTAAAGGAGCAGCGAGTAGCAGTGATAGCACAGCAGCTATCAGGGCGTACTCGGAATAAACGCTTCCGGAATCACTCCACAGTTTTCTAGATTTCTTAAACTTCATTTTCCCAGCGGCACTTGGACTTCCCCAGATTCCCCAATAGCTTCTACTCGGAGTTTGGCTGCGCTTTGCTTCTAAATCACTACGCACGAGAGTGAGAATATTGGAAATTTTCCTGAAAAAACTTAAGAAATAACCTGCTTTAACCAGATTCATACAGCGTACTCTCCTACTTACTCTTCCTGGTTTTAACCTCTTCAATCGGCGTCCCGACATGCCAGCTCGGACCTTGTTCTTTAAGAACGCAGCTGAAGGCAGTAATGCTCACAGTGACTCCGGCTTCTTCATTAGGGCGCTCGTTAATGTCCTTGTCAGACTTGGACAGAAAGGCCCGTGCTCGTTTGTGGAACGCCTTTCCTTCGCGCCACAGCCACTTGCGAATCTTTGGTATGTCGCTGACGAAAATGTTGTCGAACTCAGTTCGCAGATGCATGTTCGGACTGACTTGCTCCGAAGAGTGAATGTTTTCCTGAACCGCATTCAGCAGCGACTGCATGTCTCGTGCGAGAATATCGAATGCCTGCTCTTCGTTTTGTGAAATGTCGTGGGTCAGACTTTTCAGTGCAATGGCAGTCCCGTCTTTAACAATCAGATTCGCGTGCTCCATCGCCGATAAAATTGACCCCGGTTTAACGTCTTTGCTCACCATCCGCACGAGGCGGTGGAATTCACTACCGCTTGTTTGATAACTCAGCGAACGCGGACGGCCATCCTTCCGGCAGAACTCAGGCTGATTTGCCCAGCGATTAATTACTCGAGTGACTATATCCGCCGCAGATCTGTCAGGCGGCTTATTGAATTTTACTATTTGAGTTACGTCCGGTCGGCTGACACCGGTAGCTGCGCTGAGCCGACTGTAATTTATCTTACTTCCTGCGGCAGCGAACTCTTCTACAGCGACCTCGACAAAAACGACTTTTAACGAGTGGATGAAGTTCTGCAGCGACTCACCCCTTCGCAGCCAAAAGCGCACTAGCGGGCGCAGCATCAGCCGCAGGGCCCGGTGATGGATTGAGTTGAAGTCACGCGCCATAAAAAGTGTAAATTAAACACACATACAAAAAGCATTTTTCTGCAGTGTTCGCCGGAAATAACCCTATTTAACGACTATTGTAGGTCAGGAACGCCGGTGTTCACAACTGCTACGATAGTTATGGGCACTTGTTTGAGGAACGTGACCAGATATTAATGCAGTATTTAGGGAGGCTTGCGTGGGAGGCCGAAAGAAAAGTGTGATTGAGTCACACTTAAATGCAACGACGCCGCCCCGGCGCGCATAACTACAAATGTCTGGGCGGACAACCGCCCTGGGAGAGAACAAGACAGGTCAGGGAGCAGGTAAGAAGTTTCGATACCCCGATTGGTGAGGTCTGCACAGCGACAATAATAAACCCTACGTCCTAGAATGCTAACCCACGAGCTGACTCACCAAGCAGATACTTACTTGCCTGCTCCCCGCTTTTAGCGCTGGGCTCGTCGTCGACTGGGTGGCAGGGGAAGCGCAGCGCTAAAACATTGTGGCTTGGGGATCGTTCGTCGGAACTTTTCCTTCAACCAAATAAATAACGTCGCCGGCGACTGCTTTTACGGAGTCGGCAATTTGTTCGAGATATCTAGATGCGGAAAAAGCGCTGATCAATGCCTTAGTCATATCCGGCTGGTCTTTAAGTGCAGTTTCTAAGCCGTCAAACGACGCTTTGTCGAGCTTGTTGACCTCTTTGTCAGCTTCGATCACCTTCCTAGCCAAATTAGCATCAAGCTCCAAAAATGCCTTAGTGCAAAGTAAGAACATGTCTTTTGTCTTCTCGTGCATCAGTGCTACGTCGATTGGAGCTGAAGGTATCTTGGACCCGTTCATCGCAATGGTCCTGGACGCGATGCTGCAGGCACGGTGCCCGATCTTCTCCGCCTCGTTGCCGACCTTCAAGCACGCGATCAGCACTCGCAGGTCCTGAGCCACCGGCTGGTACAGCGCCAGCATCTTAAGGCATTCGGCTTCGATGTTTGCGCGAAACTGCTCGACGTCTTCATTTTCATCCAACACTAGCTTTGCCGCGTTTATGTTGCCTTCGAGCAGCGAATGCACCGAGTGGTCGAGCTGCTGCAGCACCACCGTTGAAAAACTGCTAAGCTGGCTCTTAAGGTCTTCTAAAGACTGATGGAAATGTACGGACATCGCGTTTTCTAAGCTCCATAATCGAGATCTGGCCACAAGCCTCAAGACCCTACTTCTCGATTGTTAGGAAATTGCTAGAATTGCACTAGCGCACGAACTTGCCGAAGCTCTTGCGCAGCTTTTCGAGTTTCGGCGGGATGGTAGCCAGGCAGTACGGCTGCGAAGGATTGTTGTTGAAATAGTCCTGGTGGTAGTCCTCGGCAGGATAAAATTCTTCCAAGCTGGTTATCTCGGTCACCAGCGGTGCGCCCCAGTAGTCTGACTCCAGAACTTCAAGCTTAATCTCTTCTGCTGCGGCAAGCTGTTCTTCGTCGTGGGTAAAAACAACGGAGCGATACTGAGTGCCGACATCGTTGCCCTGACGATTCAGAGTAGTCGGATCGTGAATATGGAAAAACACCCGCAGAAGATCTTTGTAAGAAATCACCTCGTCATCAAAGGCGACTTGAACAACTTCGGCGTGGCCGGTCTCACCGCTGCAAACTTGATTGTAGGTCGGATTGTCGTGCTTGCCGCCGGTATACCCGGAGACTACGCTTTCAACTCCCCGCAGCTGCTGAAATACGGCTTCGAGGCACCAAAAGCAGCCTCCGCCAAGTGTTGCTAATTTTCTTGCCATATCGGGATTATAGCTGATTTGTGCGCCGGGAAAAGCGAGTTTAGGCTAGTCTCGCGTAGAGGCTTTTATTACGGCTTTGCCGTTTTTAACCACCACCTTGTAGTGACTCTTTTTGGAGCCGTGCTTTTTCTTCATTTCTTTGGCGCGTCTCACGAGCTTCTTTTTGAAGTCATCGAAATCCATGCCGCTGGTATTGGCTCCCGTGCGCTTGAGCGCCTTTTCGTAGGAATTGAAAAGCTGTTGAATGCCGTTCTCCGCAAGGCTCTTCTTGCTGTCTTTTAGCTGTTCGTCGAGGTTAGCTTTTTCTCGCACTTCGGCTTTGAATTTATCCTTGGAGTAGGTGCCGTCTTCCTTCTGCTTGAGCACCCTGGTCCAATATGTGTTGTAGGTTTGATAGCGCTGAATAATTTGGCGCAGCCGAAAGCGAGTTTGCGAATTGTGAAAAGGTGCAGACATCAACTGACGAATAAATCCCTTGAGGTCTTTGTGCTCCTTCTCAGGGGCAAAAGGCAGCAGCTCGAGAAAGTGCTGCTCGTATAAAATAGACAGCTCTTTTATCTTGATCTCAAGTCGATCCATTTCGACGTTGAGCTGCCGTTTGGGCTGTCCATTTTCATTTTTCTTCAACATTCGGCGCAGACCCGTGCGTGCCGCGACCCCCATGGCCGCCGGCAAATCTCCCGGAAAGAGATAGGAAGTATAGTAGGTTATCGGCAATAAACCCGATTAGGTTGAGCCCTGAATTAATCTGTAACTTTCTGGAATTAATGGGAAACTTAGTGTAGGTTATGTCTCCTCGCGAAAAAGAGAATGAATTAGACTGCCTCGAGGCAGGGGAACTAGATGCATACAACAACAGATAATCTTCAGGTCGTCGTGCTCGCGGCGGGTAAAGGCAAGCGGATGAAGTCCGATTTGCCGAAGGTTCTGCACAAAGTTTGCGGGCTGACTTTACTTGAGCGCGCAGTGCGATCTGTGAGCGAACTCTCTCCGACGCGCGTAGTGATTGTCGCCGGTCACGGAGAAGACTTGGTTCGCTCGCACCTTGAGAGCGTCGACTTTGGCGGGCTCGATGTTCAAATCGCCGTACAGGCGGAGCAAAAGGGCACAGGTCACGCGGTGCTGATGGCATTCGATGCGCTCGACCCAAACGTCGAAGACGTCTTAATTATTCCGGGTGATACGCCGCTGCTAAGAGCAAGTACTTATGCGCCGCTGCTGCACAACCGCGATGCCGTTGTTTCGGTTCTTACGAGCGTGGTTGAAAACCCCCAAGGGTTCGGCAGAATACAGCGCGCGAATGACGGCTCAGTAAAAGCAATCGTCGAGGACAGAGACTGCTCTGATGCTCAGCTCTCAATTAACGAGATCAATTCCTCGGTGTATCTCGCCAAGCAAAGCTTTTTGCGAGATGTCCTGCCTAATATCGGCAGCGACAATGCCCAGGGCGAAATTTATCTAACTGATATTGTCGCCTCTGCGGTGCGCCGCGGGGAGACGGTTCGTGGTGCAGTGTGTGAGCATTCGAGCCATGTTGCCGGAGCCAATTCACGCTACGAACTAGCACTGCTTGAGGTGGTTCGCCGACACGAAATAAACAAGCATTGGATGGACGAAGGGGTAACCTTCGAGGATTTTAGAACTGCCTACATCGATGAAGACGTGAGCATCGGGCGCGATTGCGTGATAGGCCCCGGGGTTTCAATTCGCGGCCGCAGCAGCCTGGGTTCAGGTGTGCAGGTTGATGCAGGTGCATTTATAGAAAACTGCAATATATCCGATGGCGCACACGTCAAATTCTCATCGCACCTCGAGCAGGCTGAAGTTGGCCCGCGCTGCATGATCGGGCCCTTTGCCAGAGTTCGTCCGCAGACGAAGCTCGGAGCCGACGTTAGGCTGGGCAACTTCGTAGAGACTAAGAAGGCCGAATTTTCAGATGGAGCCAAGGCAAACCATCTGTCATACATCGGCGACGCCAAGGTTGGCCGAAACACGAACATCGGTGCCGGCACTATTACATGCAACTATGACGGCTATAGTAAGCATGTAAGCAACATCGGCGCGGGGGTATTTGTCGGAAGCAATACGGCGCTTGTCGCCCCGGTTGAAATCGGCGACGGAGCAATTGTCGGAGCCGGCTCGACAATTACCAAAGACATCCCGAAGGATGCCCTTGGCGTGGCACGGGCAAGACAGAACAACGTAGAGCAGTACGCGCTTCGCAGGCGCAGAGAACATGGAGAGGACTAGAGAGACATATGTGCGGAATAGTAGGCTATGTTGGGCCTAAAGATGCAGTTCCAATTCTAATCGGCGGTCTGGAAAAGCTGGAATACCGAGGCTATGACTCGGCCGGCGTTGCATCATGCCTTAACGGAGAATTCGATGTTTTTCGCAGCAAAGGCAAGCTAACCAACCTCAAGGAAAATCTTAAGTCCCGCGCCGAACCTTCGCAAAACGGCTCGCATCCGCACGTGGGAATCGGCCATACGCGCTGGGCGACGCATGGCCGTCCGTCGGAGACAAACGCACATCCACATGTGGCAGGCGATGTCTGCGTAGTCCACAACGGCATAATCGAGAACTACGTCGAACTGCGTGAAAGGCTCCAAAAGGACGGATGCCGTTTCGCGTCGGAAACTGACACGGAGATAGCAGCTCACCTGATTAACAACTGGTTTCAGAAAACCGGCGGTCTGCGTGAAGCGGTGCGCGAAGCGCTGAAAGAGCTGGAGGGCAGCTACGCCTTGGTTGTCATTTCCAAGCGTGAACCCGACAAAATTGTAATTGCCAGAAACGCAACCCCGGTGATTATCGGACTCGGTGAGGGCGAGAACTACATCGCTTCAGATATTCCCGCGCTGCTCGACCACACGCGCAAAATGATGATTGTCGAGGACGATGAGATTGCCGAGATTAGTCAGGCCGGAGTCTTTCTCGAAAAGGACGGCCGAAAGATTGAGCGCGAGCCGACTACAATCACTTGGGACCCGATTACTGCGGAGAAAGGCGGATTTCGCCACTTCATGCTCAAGGAGATTCACGAGCAGCCGGAAGTTGTG
>JAUIIP010000286.1 GCA_030431555.1 bacterium | reverse complement strand
GCCGCTGATGACCTGTTGTCCTGTCAGCTTGACGTAGAAGCCTTTGCCCTCTTCGCGGGCGAACCCGATCCCGAGCTGCTGGAAGACCCGCTGCGTCAAATCATCGAAATAAGCAGCGATACCGAATCTGAGTCGCGGGAGGGTCTCGGTGGTAGAGGCAGTGTAGCTACACTTACGCTGGACAGCGAGCAATCGATAACGATTCGCAGATACCTCAGAGGAGGAGCAGCGAGAAACTTTAGCGAAGACAGTTTCCTTTACGCGCCCTGGCGCTCGCTCTCTTCGAGTCGGCCTTTTCTTGAGCTTTTGGCCCTCAGTGTATTGGCGCAGCAGCAAGTTAGCGCGGTGAGGCCGGTTGCAGCCGTAGCGCAAAGATCTGATTCCGGTTTTAGCTACAGCGCTGCGCTTGCGACGGAAACAGTAAAGGAATCTAAAAGCTTGTTTGCGCTCGCTGCTGAAGCAGGTGACAGGTTTACTGCAGGATCTCATGCAGCCGGACTGGAGGCAGCGAAAATGCTTCGTGCGGGTATTTATCATCCCGACTTGCACCCTGGAAATGTTCTAGTTCTGGAAGACGGCGTCGTCGTGCTGCTCGATTTTGATAAAGCGCAGTTCATAGAGCCTCATCTTGACTTTGAGCGCGGGAGCCAAAGACTTGCGCGGCGCTGGGCGCGAGCGATTGAAAAGCATCAACTAGCACATAGTTCATCGACGCAGTTTGCAGCCGGATTAAGGAGCGGAGGGGTTGTCGATGTCTAAATCCCTCTCGGTCTTAATTGTGCTGCACGGTGCAATCGGGGATGTGACTCGAGCGCTTCCGCTTGCTGTGCGAATCAAACACTTCTGGCCGGAGAGTCGAATTACCTGGGGCGTCGAGCCTATCTCAGCGCCGCTGCTGCTCGAGCATCCGGCTGTAGACGAGGTAGTAGTGTTTAAGCGCGGAGGCGGCCTGAGTGCTTTTCGTGAATATGTTTCTGAGTTGAGGTCGAAGACTTTCGATATTGTGCTTGATTTGCAGAGGCACTTTAAGAGTGGGGCGACGAGTTTGCTTTCCGGCGGCAAGAGACGAATTGGCTTTAACCGAGGCAACGCAAAGGAATTCAATTGGCTTTTTAACAACGAGCATATAGAGCCGGTTGAGCACTTTAGTCCCAAAATCGAATACTACCAACGGTTCGGTGATTTGCTCGGACTTGAGCGGATGTCGCCTTTGGAGTTCGGATTGGAGCCTAAGGCGTCGCAAATTGAAAAAATACAAGAGTTGATCACAGAGCAGCAGAAAGAGCGGCGTCTCTCGGAGGATCCGCCGGGAGGCTTTGTCGGACTGATTCTGGGCTCGACCTGGCCGAGTAGATTTTGGCCGGCGGAGCGTTATGCGCAGCTTGTTCGAGACATCGAAGCGACTTATTCTGCACAGTGCATCATGGTCGGAAGTCGAAGTGAAGAGCAGTCAGCGGCGCAGATCGAAGAGTTGCTGGAGAAGCCGAGTCTGCTAAATCTCGTTTCTAAAACTTCTTTGCTCGATTTAACTGCGGTATTTCGGCTTTGCAGATTTGCCGTGGGTTCGGACTCCGGGCCGATGCACATCGCTGCGGCTGTCGGCAGGCCGATTGTTTCGCTTTGGGGTTCGACCAGTCACGAGAGATCTGCCCCTTACGGAAGCGAGGAATTCGTTCTCAGCTCGCCAATCGGATGTTCCCCCTGTTTTCGCAAAGAGTGTCCGGGACTCGGCACTTTGTGTATGGAAGACCTTCCGGTCGCGGCAGTTTTGGCGCAAGTGGAGCGAATCTTGAGCAGCCGGTTGCAAAAGACTGAGAGCACGGGCTAAGAAGGTAACGAACTGCACTGAGAGGGAGCGTCTTCCCGAAGAGATGAGCGAGACTTCAAACATAACCGAGCGCGAGCCGATATCGGCATTCATAATCTGCTTCAACGAAGAAGATTTTATCGCTGACTGCGTTAAGAGCGTGGCCTTCTGCGATGAAGTTCTGGTGGTTGATTCGTTTTCCAGCGACCGCACGGTTGAAATTGCCAAGCAGCTAGGTGCCAGGGTGATTCAAAACGAGTGGCCGGGATACAAAAAACAGAAAAGCTTTGCGCTATCCAAGACCTCTCACGAGTGGGTATTAAATCTCGATGCGGATGAGCGGGTTTCCGATGAACTGAGAGAAAATATAGTTGATGTGCTGAGCAGGGAGGCAAAGAACAGTTCGAGCAGCATTATCGGGTATGAGGTCAATCGGCTTGTGTATTACCTTGGTAGGTGGTGGCGCAGGGGTGGGTGGTACCCCGAATATCGCCTGCGGTTTTTCAGAAAGTCTCAAGTAACTTGGGGCGGAATCGATCCTCACGAAAAGCCCATTCCCAGCGGGCCCACGGCTCGTCTCGGTGGAGATCTCTATCATTATACCTACAAGGATATGAATGATCAGGCTGACCGCTTGAACAAGTTTTCAACGCTTGCTGCGAAGGAGCGGTTTGAAATGGGTGAAAAGCCATCATTGACGAAAATGCTAGTCAATCCCTGGATTCGCTTTTGCAAATTTTATTTCTTTAAGCGCGGTTTCCAAGAAGGGATGGCCGGTTTCATCATTGCGGTTATGGAAGGATATTATACATTCATGAAGTACGCGAAGTTATGGGAATTTCATTACAACGCTGAGAAGGCCGCAGTAGATGAAAGAAAAAGTTAAAGATTTGCTTGAAGTAGTTGGGCGATTTAAGGCTGCTCCGATGCTTGTTGTCGGTGATCTGATCGTGGACCACTATATATGGGGCAAGGTCGATCGCATTTCTCCTGAGGCGCCGGTTGTTGTCGTTCGTTCGACGGAGGAGAACAAGCGGCTCGGCGGCGCAGGTAACGTGGCCAACAACTTGATTAAGCTTGGCGCCAATGTTTGTGTTTGCGGAGTCGTCGGAGACGACAACAACGGCCGCTCGATGGTCGATATGCTCAAAGACGAAGGTATAGACACCGCAGGTGTTTTGATCGATCGCTCACGGCAGACCACGGTGAAGACCAGGGTGATTGCTCATGCTCAGCAAGTCGTGCGAGTTGATAGAGAAGACACGAATCAGTTGGATGCTCCTCACCGAGACGGGATCGCCGGAGTGCTTGCGTCGCGAATCCATGACGTAAAGGGAGTCATCGTTTCAGATTATGCGAAAGGAGCAATTACGCCGGAGCTATTTGAGCGAATAAGTTCCGGTTATGACGAAGGATTGCTAGGGTTAGGACGCATTCCCGTAGTCGTCGACCCTAAAGCGCCAAACTTTTCCATGTACAGCCCGGCATCAGTCATTAAGCCGAACAGAGCGGAAGCGGAAGCTGCGAGTGGAGTTGCGATCAACAGCCGCGCCGATGCGGTTGTCGCAGGTAAAAAGCTGCTTGACGAATGGGGCTGCGAGTTGGTTCTGATTACGCTCGGGGAAGACGGGATGGTGTTGGTATCAAAAAGCGGCGACGTGCCGATCGAAATCGACACTGTCGCTAGAGAGGTCTATGACGTTTCTGGAGCGGGAGACACGGTTTCCGCTGTATTTGCCCTGAGTCTCGCTGTCGGCGCGACGCCTTCTCAGGCAGCAGAGCTTGCGAATGTTGCGGCCGGAATTGTTGTTGCTGAGGTCGGAACGGTTGCGGTTACTGCTGAGGAACTTGAGCATGCACTGAAGCTTAGAGGAGATAGTTAATGGCCGTTAGAAGTATGACCGGTTTCGGCCGGGCAAGCGCCACTATGGATTCTGCGACTATTGATATCGAGGTTCGCTCCGTTAATCATCGATTTCTCGATGTGTCTTGCAAGCTTCCATCGCTCTACTCTGAGTTTGAGCGGGATATAGTAGGCGTCATTCGAGACAAACTAAGCCGCGGCCGTGTTGATGTTGCTATAATGCGAAACGAGGCTTCGGGAGCCTCCGGCGAGGTGGTGTTTAACGACAAATTGTTCGCCTCTTATTGGAGCGCCATAGAAAAGGGTCTCGCGCACGCTAAACTCGATAACCGTCTCTCGCGAGCGCTAGGGGTAATGAACGCGCTGAATCGTCGAGACGTGCTGGAAGTCTGTCAGGAAAGTGCCGATGCGTCGGATGAGCGGGAGCAGCTTCTCAAGACTGTCGCTCAGGCAGTGGACA
>JAUIIP010000026.1 GCA_030431555.1 bacterium | reverse complement strand
AGTACCAGCCCTTGCCGATCTCACCGAGGCGTTGAGACTCATGCACTCGTACATCTTCAATTGACAGTTCAGCCGTGTCAGACGCGTGCCAACCGAGCTTGTCGAGTTTGCGGGCGACCTTAAAACCCGGATCCGAACAATCGACAACAAAAGTCGTAAATCCACCAAAGCCGGCTTCCGGATCGGTTTTGGTCAGCAGCAAGACGTAATCAGCCCTGGCACCATTAGTAATGAAGGTTTTCGACCCGTTTAGTATGAATTCGTCACCGTCGCGAACTGCGCGCGTGCGAATACTAGCCAAGTCAGATCCTGCACCTGGTTCAGTAAAGGCGTATGCACCAATTGCTTCTCCACTGACGGCGCGACTTAACCATTTTTGCTTAGCCTCATCCGTTCCGAGCCGATTAAGGGCAGCTGTCACTACCACAGAGTGCATGTTCACACCCGTCGTGAACCCAACCGACGGGACTCGGGCAAATTCTTCGCACCAAGCGCTGGCAAGGACATAATCTCCGCCAACACCTCCCCAATGCTCGTCGACCAGAATTCCAAGAAAGCCCTGCTCGCCCAATTTCAGGAAAATGTCTGATGGAAAATCGTGATCGCGCTCCCAGTCGTCGACATGCGGCAGCACTTCCTTTTCAAGGAACCTGCGCACGCTGGCGCGAAAAATCTGATGCTCTTGTGAATAAAGACCCGACATTACCTAGCGACCTCCTCAAGTAATTACACGGGAGCACTATACACTAAGCGTCAAATAATGCCGATGCGGGAAGTCGCTTCTTTTGCGGCTGCTGGTTGGATTTATGCGGTGGGAAAAGAAAAACCGCCGCCGGCTTTTCGGCCGACGGCGGTTTCAATTCGCAATAAAATATTGCTACGCGATTTGTTAAGCGCGCTTGCGAGCAGTCTTGCGTCGAGCGCTAGAACGCTTAGCAGCCTTGCGGCGTGCTGGCTTCTTACGCTTAACAGCAGCTTTACGCTTAGCAGGCTTTTTAGCTGTTTTACGCTTAGCTGTCTTTTTCTTAGCTGTTTTGCGCTTAGCAGCTTTACGCTTTGCTGGCTTACGCTTAGCCGTTTTGCGCTTAGCTGTCTTTTTCTTAGCAGTCTTACGCTTAGCAGCTTTACGCTTCGTAGCTTTACGCTTAGCGGGCTTGCGCTTAGCAGTTTTCTTAGCAGCAGTCTTGCGCTTAGTTGCTTTGCGCTTCGTAGCCTTACGCTTTGTAGCTTTACGCTTCGCAGGCTTCTTAGCAGCAGTTTTCTTTTTAGCAGCAGTCTTGCGCTTAGTTGCTTTACGCTTCGTAGCCTTGCGCTTAGCAGGCTTACGTTTAGTAGCCTTACGCTTTGCTGTAGCCATATTTGTTTTCCTCTTGTCTTTAGTAGTCACCGGCGTTGCGTCACTTTACTTCCAGTTCGCAATTCCTGCGCGTATCAGCAACGCCTAGAAGATCTTCGGTCACCACACATCCCATCCGCACACTATTGTCTTAACGCTGAAACATTAACACAAGTATCTAGTGTACTAAAACGAATTCTAGACCTCGATCAAGTCTTTTGTCTATTTAAAAGTCACTCGACATACTACAAGAATTACTTGATGTCGCATGTCGCGTCACACTTGTTGGATGTTCAAACTTCGAGAATGTACGCGCGCAACACAACATTTCATCTTCCGTGATGATCGATCACAGCAAACGATCACCGACGACTTTCAACTTCGAAAACGTCGTTAGTTAGTTCCGAATTTGGGAGTTTCACTGCATGGATCTCAGCACAAAACGCGTGCAGCGACATGCTCTTTTGCCCTTAATCTAGGTGAAAACTGGGGCTTGACGCCTATTTATCACGTGCTTAGCAATCGCTGTTAGTTTGCTTTCTCTTGCGAGTGCGCAACCGCGCGATCAGCGGATCATTCGGTAACTGAAGGCTCAAACGCGTTCGAGCGATTTTCACTACGCCGCAAACTCGTACGAAACTAACGACTGTACGCGCCAAAGCGTGCTCGCGAACGCAGAGTCGCCACCGACAACCGCTGGTAACTAGTTGTAAAAACGAAGAATTTTGGCTTAAACATTAAAGCGAAAGTGCACGATGTCGCCGTCTTGCACGATGTATGACTTGCCCTCAACGCGCATTTTACCTTGCTCTCGTGCGCCGAGTTCTCCTTTGCACGTGGTAAAATCGTTGTACGAGATAACTTCAGCTCGTATGAAGCCCTTTTCAAAGTCTGTATGAATCTTGCCCGCAGCCTGCGGTGCTGCAGTGTCGCGTTCACAGGTCCAAGCGTGAGTCTCTTTGGGGCCCACTGTAAAAAAAGTAATCAAATCTAAAAGCTTGTATCCGGTTATCGCCAGGCGCTCGAGTCCGCTGCGCTCCAGACCAAGCTCATTTAGGAACTCCTTCTTCTCATCCTCTTCCAGCTGAGAAACCTCAGCCTCAACCTGACCTGAAATCAACAGCACAGGCGCATTCTCACTGCTTGCGTGTTGATAAAGCTTCTTAACAGCTTCATTCTCGCAAGTACTTGGGTCCGCCGCGGCGAATTCCTCGTCTACATTTCCAACAAACAGCACCGGCTTTGACGTCAGCAATTCCAATGACGCCAGTTCGGCGCATTCCGGAGTAGTTCTTATCTGAACTCCCTGGTCCAAATAGCCTCTGGCAGTTTCTAAGAGCGCCAACTCCTCTCTAGCGGCTTTATCGCCGGACTTTGCTTTCTTCTGCACGCGCTCAATCCTGCGCTCGACAGACGCCAAATCCGCCAGCAGAAGCTCTGTTCCGATAACTTCTATGTCACCTGCGGGATCGACCGCACCATGCACGTGCGTCACGTTTTCATCCTTAAAACACCGTACAACGTGGACGATCGCATCTACAGCACGAATATGGCCTAGAAACTGATTACCAAGCCCCTCGCCTTCCGAGGCCCCTTTCACCAAGCCCGCAATATCAACAAACTCTATCGTCGTAGGAATTATCTTGGCGCTGCCGGCGATTCCCGCCAGGACTGCCAAGCGTTCATCCGGCACCGGAACAACGCCTGTGTTCGGCTCAATCGTGCAAAATGGATAGTTGGCCGCTTCTACCCCGACGGCTGTTAGCGCATTAAAGATGGTCGACTTACCGACGTTCGGCAGACCAACGATTCCACACTGAAAACCCATTGCTTATTCTCCCTCTGCTGAGCCAGACTCAGCCGCTTCAAATACACTTAATTCCGCAATTGACCAATCCAGGACCGGGTGGGACCCATGCTGCACGAGCCGAATCCGGCTCGCCTGCGCGGGAGGAAATACCAATCTCACCGTGCGAGATTCCTGAACGACATACTTCAATCCCTCGTTGCTGCGAGTATCAAATACAACGCAGCTCGATCCCTCGTCATCAATCAGCTCGATGCTAAGCTCCCGGGGATAGTCTGTCCTCCAGAAGCCGTAATCCAGCTCTAAAGACCCAATTGTTTTCTCAGCTCCGAGATTCACCTCGACAAACATTCCAGGAGCCTGCGGGCTGCCTGAGCCCCAGCGCGTTCCCAGGTTCTCGTCGACTAATCTCTCGAGCCAATCGCTGCGCGAAGAAGCGGAGAGCTGATTAGCTTGAATTTCAAGCTCTTTACCTTGTGGGCTGGTCCTCTCTAAGTTGTGAATCACCACATATTCGCCCACGAAATCGACACTGAATCGATAACCCAGGTCGCGCAAACCCCTTCCCACCAAACTCGCTTGATTGGGAACCAGAACAAACACCGCGTGCTCAATTCCTGCCTCACCCTGGTTTTCGTAGTCTGGAATTCGCACCACTTTCGGACCACGAAACCGTGAAAACGTAATTTGCTCCTGGGTCTCGAATGCGGTGCGATACCCAATCCAGTAGTCCGTCATTATGTGGCTGTAGTTGCGATCGAGCAGCCATGTATACAACTCTGACTGGTCTTTAGCGACACGTTGACCCTTGTAAACAAAAGGCTGACCCGGCACGGCACCGCCGTAAGCGTAATTCGAGGAGAGATTGAGTGCCAAAACAAGCCCGGGCAAGACCCAGGCAGCAGGAGTCCCTACTCGATTCCTAAGGGCGTCATAAGTCGCGCCGACCAATACAAACAAAGCGGAATACATCGGCAGGAGGTATCGTGGAGCCTGTGACAACCAACCGAAGCGACTCGCTGCAAAGATTAGCGGTACCATCACCAGAAAGAGTGCTAACAAACCCCATGAGGCGCTCCGGCCGAGTCTGTCGGAATCTTTCTGAACGTCGTCTCTCCAGGCCAAAGCAAAGAACAAGCCGAGCAGCGCGTAGAGGATGTATGCCGCCACCGAACTTCCGCTAAACAGCTCATTGTCAGCCCAGAATCGGCGGGCACCAATTATTATTGGGAACGCTTGCTCAAAGAATCCGTACAAATGTTTGCCGAAATCCCCGCCGCCGCTTGGTTGGAACAGCCAAAACGACTGAAACCGTGGTGTTTGCATCAGATTCGCCCACCAAAACGGAGCGCCGCCAATCACAAATCCCAAGCTTCCCAGCGCGCCGCTGCGCAGCATTCCAAGCAGGCCGGATCTCCGCCAGCAGACCACTGCAAATACCACTACTGCCGGAACACCGTAGAAAATAATCTGGTTGTTGACCCACCAGCCGAGTCCGAACAAAAGACCCAAAAGAAAAAATCTCGAAGCCGCCGGGCGCTTTTCCCTCAAGATATCAACCGAGACGATCAGGGTCAGCGTTCCGATAACCACCAGTTCTAGGAAACCTCCCCGAGCCTTTGCGCTCCACATAATGAGCGCACTGGGCGCAGCCGCTGTGCAGAGCGCTGCGATGAATGCCCCGGCCCTGCTGCAGAACTTCAAGGCCAGCACGTAGACCAAAGCAACGTGGACAAGTGAGAAAAAGAGTGGCACGGCCTTTAGCGCAAAAGAAGAAATGCCGGTTAGCGAAAAGACACCCGCAGCCAGAATAGCTTCCAAGCTCCCCATATAGGCCTGGCCATAGTAGAAGATCGGCCAGTCGGCGCCTTCCGTGATGTGTTTAGCCATCAAGCCGACGATTGCCTCATCGGAATCGACTGTCCAGCCGACATCCGACAAATGCCAAAACCGCAGCACAGCGGCGAGCAGGACAACTGAAAGCAGGATTAGATGGTCCGCAAAGCGAGACACGCCGTACTCACGCGGTGGCACGCTGAGACTCCTTGGGGTCGCGGCTTGGTATTCCGTCGACGGAATTCTCGTTAGTGGCGAAGAGCTCGTAGGCATCGCAAGTCAGCTCGGCTGTCTTTCTCCAGGAGAAGCGAGCAGCCTGTTTTAGTCCGATTTGGGATAGTAAGCGTTTTCGCTCCTCCGATTCAAGCAAACTACACATCTCTCGCGACCAGCTTTCCTTGTCACCGTCGCCGAGAAGAACAGCTTCAGGGCCCGCGACTTCCGGAATCGAAGAATTATTCGCCGCCATCACGGGAATTCCGCATGACATAGCCTCAAGCACCGGCAGACCGAAGCCCTCATACAAGCTGGGGAAAGCGAAAATGTCTGCGCACTGATAGAGAGCGGGCAGCTTGGCGTCATCAACAAAACCGAGCATACGAACATGCTCGCCGATGCCGCAGCGCTCAATTGTCTGAAGCAGCCTCGGATACTTATCATCGCTTTCGTAACGACCAGCGAGCGCTAGAATCGGTTTAGTCGAAGAATTTCGCCAAACTTCCGCGAACACCTCCACTAGGAAGGGAACATTCTTTCTCGCGTCGATGCCGCCGATATAAAGTACGACCGGCCGCTCAAGCGGCAGTTCGAAAAGTTTGCGCAGCCCATCCTGCGAGCTGCCAACCGCAGGCCCAAAATTAGTGCTCGCGGCAAGCGGAGTTACCGCTATCTTTTCAGCCGGAATGCCGAGTATCTCCACCACGTCGCGTTTTGTTGCCTCACTGATGGCGATAATCCCGGAGGCGCCTTTAATTGCTCGCAGCTCCAGGCTGCGCGCAAGTTTAAAACGCCAGTCAGGCTTGTCAGCCCGGTAAAGGTCAGCGAACTTGAGCGGGATTAGATCGAGCACGGTAACAACATACGGAGTCTTAAGCCGACAAGGTGCGTCGACGTGGGCGAAAAAATGAAACAAATCCAACCCAAGACGATCGATTCGTCTCGGAAGCAGCATCTGCTGTTCGACGGTATGTCTGCCGTAGGGAAGCATCGAATATAGACGCTTCTCGATCTCGCCGCCGCCAAGGCGACGCGTGCTGCACTCTTCAATTTGAACAGGCGGTGAACCTGATTCGAGCAAAAGGGATCGCAGCGCGGAAGTCAGCTCCGCGGCATATCTGCCGGTGCCTCGACCATAATGCGCCTTGAAGCCCTGCTCAGTCGGGCGAAGATCAAGCCCAACTCTGAGCCTTTGCTCGTGCGCCTTCATCTGAACCCTTGGTTGCTGACTTTGAGTGGTCCTGCAGAGGTTTGTTCGTCAGGACGGCATCGAATAGGTCTGAAAAATGTTCCTCGTAGAATTCCTGAGCTCGAGCGGTTCCACGCTCTACGTAAACCCGACGCAACTCACTCTCGCTCACGAGCAGGTTTATCATTTCTGCGGTAAGCGCCGGGTCTTTCTCTGAAACGAGCAATCCCGCGTCGCCTAGGGTGCCCTTAACGGCGCAAGCATCAAACGCAATAATCGGCAGTTTGAAGTGCATCGCTTCGAGCAGCGGCAGGCAAAATCCTTCGTGCTCGCTCATGCAAAGGTATACGTCCGAGTTTTCGTAGAGCGCCCTTAACTCGCTGTCGGCAACTGAACCAACGAATGTTACTGCTTCTCGCAGTTGGAGCTTTGAAATTAAGCGCCGCAACTCGAACGAATACAGCTCGGTGTCGATGTCTATTCCGACAAGCCACAGCTTGCTGTTTCGCTCAATCTTGTGATGATAAAAATAGAAAGCTTTGATTATATCTTCTACGCATTTATTAGGGGCAAGCCGCCCCACATGCAGCACATTCACCCCCCCATGCGATGAGAGAACCCTGGCGATTCCGGCGTTGGCCGGGACGTTCCATTTATCGCGGTCGAGTGGCAGCGGAAGCACGCGCACATCCTTGCAGCCCAGCGCCTCTAACTCCTGTTTATTGTATTCGGAGTCAGCAAGTACTATGTCCGAGAGCGCCAGCAAGGCGGGCAGTTCGCTGGCTCCCTGCTTCAGCGCAGCATGAACACGGGGATTATAATCAGCAAACCAGTGCGGTGGTGTCAGGTTGTGATAAAGCAGAGCGCGCCTAGCTCCAAGCAGCTCACCGAAAACATCATTTAGAGGGGACGCTATCGAGTAGTGATTAAAGATCAGGTCTTCTCTGCCAAGGCTCTCCAGCTCGTCGTGCTGAGCCTTAGTGCCTTTCCAGATTTCGGCTAGATGCTGAACCTTCTCGTGTGCGTGCAGGGCCAGAATCTTCGCTTCCCAGCCGCGATCTTCGAACATGCGCTTGAGCGCGATCGCTTCGCCGGAAATTGCGTCACCGTAGTTTAGTGTATGGACGAATTGTACTGCTTTCATCAGACCAGCTCGGCGAACTCTTCGCGGTAGCGATTGAATACCAAATTCCCCAGCAGGAACGTAACACAGGCCACTGCGAGCGTAAAAACGAACTCCAAGACATCCGGATGGCGGCCGTTAATAAAAATGTCATGATACATGTTCGTATAAAGTGCTACCGGGTTAAAAATTAGCGAGAAGCGCATATTCGCCGGAATAGTAGTCACCGGATATAATATCGGGCAAAGGAAGAACCACAGCGTTATCAGATTTCCCAGAATATGCTGGATGTCGCGAAAGTGAACGTTAAGCGCGGCTAAACCCAAGCTTAAGCCCAGCAAGAATAGTCCCTGGTTGGCCAATACAAGCGGCAGTGCCAACAGGTTCCAAGTCGGCATTACACCCAGATAGAGCATAAACGCTATCAGCAGCGGAATAGCGAACAAAAAGTTGGCAAGGTTAGTCAGCACTGAAACCGTTGGGAGGATATGAGCCGGGAACATCGCCTTGGTAATTAGACTTCCTCCACCGGAAATAGAAGCCGTAGCTTCAAGAATACCGGTTGAGAACCAAATCCACGGAAGCAGCCCGGCGAAGAGAAACAAGGTGTAATTCTGCACTTGGTCAAACCGAATGTAATACTTAAAGACCAGCGCGTAGACCGCTATCAGGCAGAGCGGATTCAGAAAGGACCACACAAAGCCGAGCACCGAGCCGCGATAGCGGGCGTTCAGGTGCCTGCCGACAAGAGCCGAAATCAGGTTTCTGAAGCGCCACATCTCGTTGATGTTTCTCAGCATCGGCCCTCTGCCTGAACTTGTTTGGACTCAGCGGTATAAGAACAATCAAAGGACCAGCTGTGTTTCGGATTAAATACACCGTGGTACGGCTTGGTGCAGCGCACAGAGAATTTATACATCCGATGGTGATAGTCATACGGAGTGTGGTCGCTCTTATGCGCGGCAACATCTAAATAATAGGTGTTTTCCAGAAGTCCCACCCTGTCGATATGAAATTTGTAAGTCCCGCGAAATTCGCCTTCAGCGGCGGAGAAGTCCGGCAGCGGAACCTCTACCCCCTCTAAGGAGGTATTAGTTCCAAAAACTGCTACACCATCGACTCTGAGAATTCCAATTCCAAATACCAGCTCGCTTACGGGCTGCTTTATACAGTAATCGACCTCAACGACCGCCGAGTCTTCCGAACCAAACAGCCATTTCTTCTCGCCCGATGCACCGCGAATTCGCACGTCCGTAATTTCAACATCGCCGTTACCCCAACGCCCAGGGCCGTCCTCCCGTTCAGGATCGCGTACATCTCCGGGCTCCTCCTCCGAGTCCTGTTCAGCAGGTTCTTCGGCAAGCTCCTGCGGCGCATCAGGGGCATCTTCCGATGCTGCTTGATTTACCCGCTCTAGCTCCTGTTCTTCGGCCTCGCTGATTGTCTGCATATACTGGTCTATGACACGCCGCGGCTCGCCGCGGCCGCAGACCACACCCTTATCGAGCCAAATTGCCTCATCACACCAGCGCTCAACCGAGCTTAAGTCGTGCGTAACAAAGACGAGAGTCTTTCCCCGGCGGCGGAAATCAGAAATCGTATCGTGGCAGCGATGAATAAATCCGGCATCTCCCACCGCGAGCACTTCGTCAATCAGCAGGATGTCGGGGTCTGTATGAATTGCCAGACTGAAGCCAAGCCGCATGTACATTCCTGAGGAATAGGTCTTTACCGGATCGTCGATGTAGTCCTCGAGTTCCGCATAGCGCACAATAGCGTCGAAGCGATCGTCTATTTCTTTGCGGCTAAGGCCGTACATGACGCCGCCTAGATAGACGTTCTCTCTCCCGCTGAATTCAGGATGGAAGCCCGCTCCAAGTTCAATAAGCGCCGAGATACGCCCTTCCACGCTAACGCTGCCGCTGTCGGGGCGGTAAATACCAGAGATTAACTTGAGAAAAGTGGATTTACCGGAACCGTTTCTGCCGATAACTCCCAATGAGCAGCCGGGCTTTACCTTAACTGAAATGGTATCGAGCGCAGTAAACATGCCGCTTTCCTGTTCGTCTTTGCCGAACAGAAGCTCCATCAACTGGCCTTTAACCGTGGTGTAGTTCTTACGCATCAGAGTGCGCTTGCGAAACCGCTTGGACACACGGTCCAACACTATACTCCCCGGGGGAGCCGTTTCGGAGTTCGATAGGGCAAGGCTCATACTGGCGCTGCACTTCCTTAATTGCGATACACCGCGACTGTGCGGGTCCGTCAGACAACTGCAAAAGAGTCAGAATTTTTATCGCCTTTCACGCGTGTTTGGCAATGCCCTGGGCGGCATTCGACCGGCCCCATACTCCTATTATATATAGGTGGTGCGAGACCAATTTATTATCAAACAACAGCTACTTTATGAGCGATAAGCTGGCGCAAACATTATATGAACTGCCAAAAGCCGAGCTGCATGTCCACCTTGAAGGGACTGTTCGCCCCGAGACGCTGCGCGAACTTTGCTCAAGGCACGACGTTGAACCAGATGCACCCGTGCTGCTTGCAGACGGAAAAAAGCTTTATCCTCCGGTAGGTTGCGGACACAGCTTGCCTGAGCTGAGGGGCTTTCAGGACTTTATTCGCTACTATCTTAAGATTAGCGACCTACTTCGAACTGCCGATGACCTGGCCTTTGCAGCACAGAGCTACATCGAGCAGTGCGTCAGCGAAAATATCAAATACGTCGAGTGTTACTTCTCGCCCACGACCTACGCTTTCCTTGGAAGGGAGCCTGAGAAGTTATTTGCCGGACTTATCGAAGCCGAGTCCAGCGCGGCCGCTAGAGGCGTCGAACTCAAATGGATATTTGATATCGTCAGAAATACCTCCCGTGACGGCATGGACGCGCTGGAACTAGCCGAGCGAGCGCGGCGAGTAGGCGTCAGCGTAGCGGCAATCGGGCTCGCCGGTGACGAAAAGATGGGAGAGCCGAAGCAATTCGTAAAAGCCTTCGAAGAGGCCCGACGCTTGGGCTACAAGACTCTTGCCCACAGCGGCGAGGGCACCAACTCTGATAAAATGATGGAGCTGCAAGACTGCCTTAAGCCTCAGCGCATCGGCCATGCGCTATCAGCCCTCGACAGCCGGGAGCTCAGCTCCAGACTAAAGTCCGAGCATGTAGTCATAGAAAGCTGCCCCTGGAGCAATGTAGCTCTGGGCTTTACCTCAGAAGAACTTCATCCAATCGCTGAGATGTTCACTGCCGGACTGCCGGTGGTGATATGCTCGGATGACCCTGGAATTTTCGGGAAGAGCTTAACTGATAACTACCTGTTCGCCGCGGCACGCGGCGTGTCTCTCGAAGACCTTTCGGCTAGTGCCGAGCTAAGCCTTAAGTGCGGCGAGAGCTAAGATTGCTATATGGCCACAGCTCTGTAAGATGACTTTCCCGGCAGCGTCTGGCATTATTTCCAGCTGCACTTGCGTATAGAAATTTAGGCCGATGAGTAAAAGCAAATCTCAAACAGTCAGCAGTTACGACTTTCAGCCCGGGCGAATACTCGCTCGCAAGTATGAAGTTGTTACTAAACTCGGCGGCGGCTGGGAAGGCGAAGTGTATCGTTTAAAAGAACGCCGTACCGGAATTGAGCGCGCGGCGAAATTCTTTTATCCGCAGCGTAATCCAAAGGAAAAACTGTCGAAGATTTACGCAAAGAAACTACATAAGTTAAGAAAATGCGATGCGATCATTCAGTATCACACGGAAGAAACTATTACGTTTCGCAAACAGCCGCTGACATTTCTTGTATCTGAGTATGTCGAGGGCGAGCTGCTTTCTAGCTTCCTCCAACGTCAGCGCGGCAAACGCCTGGGTGCCTTTGAAGGACTTCATCTGCTCTATGCTCTCGCTAAAGGAATGGAGCCGATACATGCGCTGCGCGAGTACCACGGCGACCTTCATCCGGGAAATATTTTTATCAAACGCAACGGATTAGGTTTTGATGTGAAGTTAATCGATTTATTTCACTGGGATGCTCACCTCAAGAACGAAAACATACGTGACGATGTGTACGATCTTGTGCGATTATTCTATGACGCAATAGGTGGATCGCGTTATTACTCGAAGCACCCCCAGGTTGTTCGCGATATATGCTGCGGACTGCGAAAAGCTTCAATTTGGAAGAAGTATCGAACAGGGGGGCAGCTTCGACGTTATCTCGAAGCGCTTGAATGGACCTAACGGCCGATAGGGTATCAAAACCCGTCATATTCGCAGCCGAAACGATGGCTGACGCGAGGCTATTCGATTTTGCCGGAGGCTCCGCAATTGTATTCTCCACGCCTCGACCGGAAAACGAAACATCCAACGAAGACAGCGCGGCGCTTATTCCGTCGGGAAGCGAGTCCGGCTTAGTTGTCGTTGCGGACGGGCTGGGAGGTTCGCGCGCCGGCGATCAGGCGTCGAAGGCCGCGATCGAAACAATGGAGAAAGTGTTTCGCAAAGATGTCGAAGACGGCAACGATAGACGCGCCGCGATTCTCGACGGCTTTGAACAGGCAAACACAGCCGTAATCAATCTCGGTCTCGGCGCGGGAACAACTCTGGCGGTCGTAGAAATTGGACCGGACTATGTTCGACCCTACCATGTCGGCGATTCTTTGATCCTGATCGTCAGCAATCAGGGAACCATTAAATTCCAAAATGTCGCACACTCCCCGATCGGCTATGCTGTCGAGTCAGGCATGCTCAACGAAACTGACGCGCTTGAGCATGAGGAGCGGCACATCGTCTCGAACATTGTCGGCTCGCAGGAAATGCACATCGAGGTCGGTCCCAAAATTTCTTTGGCGAAACGCGACACACTTGTTGTCGCCAGCGACGGCTTGTCAGATAATTTCAGAATTGAAGAAATCGTCGAGTTCATCCGCAAAGGCCCGATGAATGAAGCTGCTGCGTCAATCATCGAGGTTTGCAGCCGCCGGATGCGCGGCCAGGAGAACGGAGGCTCGCCTTCCAAACCTGACGACCTAACCTTCATAGCTTTTCGCCGCAACGGCTCCTCATGACGGAAGCATCACTGCTCAACTGGCTGTGGGCAATCTTTGCCTGGGTCCTAATCTTTATTTTACCCGGTGCAGTGTTTTGCTTTATTAGCGGCACAGGGGACAGAAAGCAGACAACCGGCGACTATCTGGCACTGAGTGCCGCACTGTTGATTACTTCCGGCCTGCTGTGTGCGCGTTTGGGGGTAATTACCGCAGCGCTGCCGCTGTTCCTGGCTACATCCGCGCTGATTTTATTTCGCAAGCGCCGCGCCAGCAGACCTCCCTTGAGCATTCCAAACGTGGGCACAGCTCTCGCCGTACTGTTTGCCGGGGCTCTAGCAGCAGCTCTTCACTACGGTGAAATTTTTATAGCACCGGCAGTGCGTGGTGGGTTCTTCTATCTGTCTGAAATCAAGTATTTCCTGGAGGCCGGTGCAGTTCCTTCGAGCGTAATGCATTTTGCGGCCCGGATTGTCCCGCAAGTCGACAAGTTCGGATTCGACGTCCTTGGCACTCTCTATTTCGCCGTAGGCCCAGCCGACCCATTGGTGCTCAAGAAAGCCGGATACTTGCTTACGCTGTTAGTAGGCTGCGCTTGCGTGTTTGAGCTGTTTCGAAAATTCAGCTCTTTAAGCATTGCCGCAGCAGCCGCGGTTTTTATCTACGCTGATGTTTGCTTTGGCTCGGCACCTGCTTTAAGAGCTTTCTTTATTCCCGAATCACTCGCGTTTGTTTTGTTACTCATCTCCGCGCGCCAAGCAATAACCTTGCTGGAAGGTCAAACTGATTCGAACGGCTTTATTTCAAGTGCCCTAACTTTAGCGGTGTGCGCGGCAATTCACCTTGAGATTGCAGGCATCGCCGCAGCATTCTTCGTTTGTGTTTTTGCCTCTGATGCTGCTCTGTGCAGATCCCTGTCTAATATAGCACTGCTGGTAAAAATTGGCCTGCTCTCGTTTGCTGTGCTGCTGATTTTTTATTTGCTGCTTGGAATCGCACCGGGATTTCTAGCGCAGGCCGCAAACTCCGGCTCGGGTGCCGACCTTTCATGGTCATACTTCCCCGCCAGCGACATAAACCTTCGAGGGATTGAAGCACCGCAGCGCCTTTCCGTTGCTGCATTGATTCAGCAAGTATTTTGGGAAAACGGCTTGCTGTTTAGAAACACTATCGGCGCCGCCATATGCTTGTTCTTGTTTGTGGTTTCTACGGTGATTGCGGTCGTGTCGCTGAAAAAGGTGGAAACAAACAGCGACGCTTCTTCTTCGCAGCTTGTAGCATTTGCCGCTGCGCTCCAAGTGCTGCTGCTCCCGGTCCTGGCACTTATCACTAACGCTGCATTTGACTCCTGGGTATACCGTACTGAGGTTCTGCGGCGGCTGATACCTTATCTATCGGTTTTCCTGCTAATGCAGTTTGCCGCAGTCTCAACCTACCTTTATCAGAGACGAAACAGCGCCAGCCTTAAGAAAGCTTTTTCCGTCGTTTTTGCAGTTCTGTCGCTAGGCTTTCACGCCGCAAGCTACCCGTATATGTTCCCCGTTAAATCCCCATACACGCTGAGCGCAGAAGGCATTACCGCACTTAGGTGGCTCGAGACTGCTACCCCTAAAGACGCTATTGTGCTTAGCAACATCGCATCTAACGGTGCTTTTCACGTGCTGGCAGGCAGGCCCGCTTTAACCGAAGGACATCAACCGATGCTGCGCCCTGCCCTGGTAGCGCAGACTATCGAGAACCTTCGTAATGCACAGAAGTTTTTTGAAAACCCGAATGAAAACTTTCTAATTTCCAGCGGTGCGGCCTATGTCATAGTCAGCCGAGGAGGCGCTGATTTTGGCGGCACTGAGTACGCAGCTCCATTTGAAGCGGCGAATGCTCCGAGCTTTCTCTGCTCCGCTTGGAAGTCGGGCCACATAGAAATCTACCGTTACTGTCCTCAACAACAACTTCGGTAAGATGGCAAACTTAAAAAATGCAATTCCGGTTCTAATTTTCGCTGCTCTAGCCGCCGCTGCCGGACTGTTCGTTGTTCGGGCCGCGCATCAGCCATATACATTCGGCAGCTTCGGCACCAATGACTTTATCGAGTTTTGGTCTGCCTTTGAGTTATTCGCACACGGCGGCAATCCGTACGATCCCGAGCAACTCAATGCCGTTCAGCAGAACCTTGGTCGAGCAGAGCAACAAGCTCTGCTGCTGTGGAATCCGCCTTGGGTACTGAGCCTCATGGCGCCGATTCTGGTGCTTGACTTCGCAGCTTCGGCCCAAGCGTTTATCTTTATTAACTTGTTTTTGCTTGGCGCTTCTTCAGTTCTGTTGTGGTCAGCAAGCACCAATCACCGACCCTTCTCCCCCAAAAGCATCGGCGCGGCGTTCCTATTTCTCCCTGCACTTACCAATATCCAGATCGGCCAGATCGCGATCGTTCTGCTATTTTCTATCTCCGGTTTTATCTGGGCTGCTCAGAGACGAAACGATTTTCTAGCGGGATTATTCCTGGTGCCGCTCAGTATAAAAGTACATATGGTCTTTCTGCTCCTCACTGCAATTGCGTGGTGGATAGTCCGCACAAAGCGGCTGGGGGTATTACTGGGCGGTGCAGTGGGCTTTGGGCTATTGCTCGCACTAACGCTGCTTATCTCACCACACGCGCTTAGCGACTGGCTCGGTGGTTTCAAGTCTCCGCCGTTTTACTGGAAAACTGCTGCGCTTTCCGGCGCTATGCGCTCGGCCCTATTCGCCCTTACAGACAGCGCCCCAGCCTGGCCGATTGTGGCTTTTCCCGTAGCAGCGCTGATTGCTACTTGCTTGTGGCTGCTGCGTACCCGCCCACAAATTTCCTGGACTCACCACGCTCCGGCGCTAATTGCGCTTTCAATAATGTTCTCGCCGTACGGCTGGCTGTTTGACCAGACGCTGCTCGCGGTAATTCAAATTATCCTGCTCGCAAAAGCATTCGAGAAGGGAACTCCCAGCGAAGCGAGAAGAGAAACTATTTTTCTGTTAGCTCTGGTTCAAATGTTTGTAGTAATCGCACTGGTGACCGGATTCTCTATGCATCACCATTTCTTTTGGCATCCTTTGGCGATGCTTTGGGTTTGGTTTCGCTGCTCTAGGCTGCTGATGAAGCCAGAAACTAACTGAGCTGGTTTCCGGGATTTGCGGAACGCGTGGCGCAGAATAACGCTGCTAAGAAAGCATGTAGAACCATTATCTGAAGCCCGCGTCGCAATCAGAAAACGCCGGGGGCGCTGCATCTCGTCGGGGTTGTTCACCACCAACTTATGCCGCCTTTCGCTCCTTGTAGGGAAACATCTCGATGACCATCCGAGCCCACTTCGGCGCAGGGTTGCGCTTCTTCTGCTCGGGCTCAGGCCACTTCTTCGAGACGACCAGAACGACCACCTCCATGTCCTTCGGACCTTCCTCGGGCCAGGGAGTGTAGCCATCGGTGATGACGATCACGGCTTCCGGCTTCGGGTTGAGTCTTCCCGCCTCGTCGATGCCCACACCGAGGTTCGTACCGCCGTTGCCTTCGAGCTTGAGTTGGCTCGCGGCGAAGACGTTCTGAACCGTGTGTGCCGCAGCGTCGGTGGGAATCACCGTCAGTCCTTCGGTCACTTCCAGAGTCCGCAGCAGGCCGTCGATCTCACTCAGCGCACGGCCGAGAAGCTCTTGGTCCATACTTCCGGACGTGTCGACGACCATAGCGACGTTCGGGCTGCGCTCCTCCGATGCCGGCAGAATGATGCCGGGCGGAAGTGCAGCCTGAATCAGGTTCGGCATCGTGTAGCACGAAGAGCGGTTGCCGAAGCTTCCACGCTCCGCATCACCGAGGAACACACGCAGATACTCGTGCCAGGGAAGGATCGACTCCTTGGCCCTGGCTTGGCGAAGCAGCCAGTCAGGCACCTCGCCGGCTCGCTGCTCGCCAAACTCGGCGGCGAGCTCCTGCACCTCCATCAGCATACCGGTGAACAGCAGCGGATCGAGAAGCGGAGTGAGCCCCTGCATGTCAGGCTGTTCGTCGCCGAACATGCCGACCATCGCCTGCTCCGACATGGCGAACTGCAGCTGACCGTCCTCCCAGTAGAGCTCGACTTCCACGGACTTCGGTCGTCCACGGTCGTCGACCATCGTGACAGGAAGGCGGATGCGCTCCAGCTTCGCAAGCTTGCGGTAGTAGAACTCCGCCGGCTTGTTCGCTGGCCACCTGAACCACCCCGGAGTCAGACTCTCCCTGGGCAGCTTGAAGCCCTGCTTCTTCATCGAGGAAGCGGTCTCCAGCAGACAGGCGAAACTCCACAACTGCGGGTTTCGCCCCTGCCCGCGCCAGTGATGGCCGCGGATGAACATCTCGGCGATCTGCAGCAGCAGCACCTTCAGCGACTCGACGTTCGCGAACGAACAGTACCCGTCGTTGTAGTAGATGCGGCCGTACGGATCGTGATACAGCGGCGAACCGCCGTCACGCTTGACGAACTCGAACCGAGCCAGAAACGGCCCGTACCACGGTCGGGCCTCCATCGCGAGGAGGCGCGCCTGTGTCAGGTTGCGCTCTCCAAGCATAGGGTCACGCCTCCTCTGCCGAAGGCAGCAGATCGCGGAACGCCTCCATCTCAGGCAGAGACTCGGGGGCCTCGGCCGGACGGCGCTTGAAGAGAACCAGAGCATGCGCGGCGCAGAGCGTCGCACACTCACGCTTGGCGAACACGCCGAGCACGCGCCAGGCATTCTTCCACGCGTCGACCGAGCCCGCCTGGACGGCATAGCGCGTCATCGCGTTGAGGAAGATGTAGCCGCGGTCCGGAGTGTCCGTCGCGAACAGCTCCTTGCGATCCTCGATGCCGTGAGGGTTGCGCAGGGCATCCTCGGGCTTCGGCATGTTCGGGTAGCGCAGGAAGTTGAAGAACGCAGTAGCGGCGGCATCGCCGACGACGGACCGCAACGCGAGCATCTTCGTCTCGTCGGCGCGGCGCCCCTCGAGGGACGAAGCGTCGACGGCGGCGAGCAGCCTTGCGGCGTACTCCCAGGTGCGGGGAGACGGATAGGCTCCGACCACACGCTGCGCCTCCGCTCCGTCGAGATCGGGAGCGTTGAAGTCGTTGGTGGTCTGCAGGAAGCTCGCCACCAGGCGACGCGCCAGCGGAAGGCGATCCTCCCAGTTCTCTTCGAAGCCGGGGATCTCCGGGTTCGGGTAGTCACCGACCATCAGGCCCGCCTGCTCCTTCGTCGTGACGTTGAAGTGCAGGTGGCCGACACGGTTGGCCATCGACGGAGTGACCTGAAGTCCGCCGCCGATCGGGTTCGCCGTGCCGATCATCGAGGTCAACGGCAGCTCGTGGTCGCCGATGACGCACTCGCCGAGAACATCGAGCAGGAACGACTGGATCGTCCGGCTGGACTCGGCGATGTCGTCGAGCAGCAGAACGTTGCGCCGTTTGGCTACGGTCTCGTCGAGCAGAACCTGAAGCCAGGGAAACGGCTTGATCAGCGTGTTGCGCTCGTCCTGACCCGGCAGCCCCATGAACAGCACGGGGTCGGTCATACCCGGGATGCCCTTGCGGCTGTACTTCCAGCCGAAGGATCCCGCGATGGCCTTCGCGGTCGAGGACTTGCCGATGCCCGGCGTGCCGATGAGGATGACGCTGACCCTGGCCCAGACGTAGCAGGCCAGGACGTCGACGATCCGCTCCCGGGGTACGGGAGCCGCAGTGGGATTCTGCATGATCTGTTCTCCTGAAAAGAGGTCGTGGGATTCGGGGCGGAATTCTCTTCCAAACCCCGAGAACGATTTACGATGTGCACGAATGCACTTATGGCAGCACAGAGACTCTGTGCCAGGAACCTTACGCGCCACTGTTCCTGGCTCGAACAGAACTCGAGCTCGGAACAGCTGATATGTCTCGTTTACTGAAGAGAAATTGTTGAGAGAACAGCTATATAAGGTGATCCGCTTACGCTAGCACATTCGCTGTTCAATTCAAGGGCAAGATACTAGGTTTCTACGGCTCGTCGCTCAGGCCGATGTCGTATTCATCCCTGAACTGAATGCTGCCGTCTTTGAGCACGTCCATCGGGTCACCGACAATAGGCGAAGGATCTTCATCGCCTGACTGTTCCATGAGCAGGTAAGTGACAATTCCGATTAGCACTACCATCAAGAATCCAACCTTAATAAACACCGGCTTAGGAGAGGTCGGAAACGCAGCTGCCGAGATTTCGCGACCAGAGGCTTCTTTGGTTTCTAGTTCATCCATTAGACACCTTGCAAATTCATACTTATTTAATTGTATACCTCTTTCAACTGTTGTCTAGAGCATTTAACAAGCGGCCTTTCCTACCGCCAAGATGACAAATCAGATGGCCAAAGTTATATTTCTCGGCGCTTCGTATAAACAACCCAATCGGAATTAGAGGTTTAGCTATGGCGACATTAAAGCCGTTTAAAGGACTTCGTCCTAAACCTGAATTAGTAGAGAAAGTCGCTAGCGTCCCTTATGACGTAGTGAACACCGAAGAGGCCCGCGAGTTGGCCCAAGGCAACCCCTTAAGCTTTTTGCGCGTTATCAGAAGCGAGATTGAATTTCCCGAAGGCAGCGATCCGTATGCTGAGGAGGTTTATCAGCGCGCAAAACAAAATTTTGAGACTTTGGTCAAAGACGGCGTGCTGTTCATGGAAGCTGAGCCCTCGCTCTATATTTACCAGCTCGATATGAACGGCCACATTCAAACCGGAGTGCTCGGCTGCTGCTCGGTTGAAGAGTACAATGCAAATCTTATCAAGAAGCACGAAAAAACTAGACCTGAAAAGGAAAACGATCGAACGCGCCATATCAAGACAATCGGAGCACAGTCAGGTCCGGTTTTCCTGACCTACAAACATCAGCCGCAGATTAGTTCTCTGGTGGAACAGGAAATCGGCTCAAGTGAACCGCTGTATGACTTTACAGCGGCAGACGGGGTAAGACACAGCATTTGGAAAGTGGAGAATCCTGAAGCCTTGGTTGCGGCGTTCGCGGAGGTGCCTTGCACATATGTTGCTGACGGGCACCACAGAATTGCCAGCGCAGCCAGATGTGCCGCGCAGATGAAGAGCGAAAATCCAAAACACGACGGCAGTGAAAACTATAATTTTTTCCTATCTGTTTTATTCCCGGACCAAGAGCTTCAGATTTTGCCGTATAATCGAATCATTTACTCACTTGGCGATCTTTCTCCAGCGGATGTACTGAGTAAGCTCGAGAATTCTTACGATATAACGCCGGATGCTGAACCTGAGCCGCCGGCGAAAGGCTGCGTAAGTATGTATCTTGAAGGTCAATGGTACGGCTTAAAGTCAAAAAGTGGTGTGCCGAAAACAGACGATCCGGTGGATTCCCTGGAGGTAAGTGAGCTGGCTAAAAACGTGTTAGTTCCAATCTTTGGCATAGAAGACGAGCGCACAGACAAAAACGTAGATTTCGTAGGCGGAATTCGCGGCACAAAACACCTGGAACAGTTGGTTGATAGCGGGAAGGCAGTATGCGCATTCTCCGTCTTTCCTACGTCGATCGATGAGCTGATCGCAGTTTCTGACGCAGATAAGATCATGGCTCCAAAATCTACATGGTTCGAACCGAAACTACGCTCAGGGCTTGTTGTTCATCGATTTTAGCAGTCCTTGAAAGCACGCGGGGAAATTTAGCATGAAAATATTAGTAGCAGACAAGTTCGCTGAGTCGGCTCGAGACACACTCGTAGCTGACGGTCATACGGTGGTGTTTGATCCGGAGCTGAAAGACGCTTCGCTGCTTGCGGCCTTGGGAGAGGTCAATCCGACAGTACTAGTAGTAAGGTCCACTAAGGTCACAGCCGACATGCTCAACGCAGGCTCAAAGCTTGCGCTAGTCGTTAGAGCCGGTGCCGGTGTAAACACAATAGATATCGATACCGCATCCAAGCTCGGTATTTACGTCGCAAACTGCCCCGGCAAGAATGCAGTTGCCGTCGCCGAACTTACTATGGGCTTAATTCTCGCTCTTGATAGGCGAATTGCAGACAACGCGGCGCAGCTACGAGCCGGGCACTGGAACAAGAAAGAGTTTGGCAAAGCACGAGGCATTAAAGGCAGCACGCTGGGATTAATTGGCCTAGGCAGTATCGGCAAAGAAGTCGCAGAGCGTGCTAAGGCGTTTGACCTAAACGTTTTAGCATGGAGCAGATCGCTGACTGAGCAAACAGCCAAGGATCTCAAGATAGGCTACTGTGCCTCGCCGATTGAGGTGGCTAAAAATAGCGACATAGTCAGCATACACGTTGCAGTAACTGACGACACTCGCGGGATGTGCGACACGAAGTTCTTCTCGGCTATGAAGGAAGGTGCTTATTTCATCAATACTTCTCGAGGTGAAGTAGTTGACGAAGCTGCTCTTATCAAAGCGCTGGACGACAGAGGAATTAGAGCCGGCCTAGATGTATTTTGCGACGAGCCTGGGGCGGCTGAGGGTCAGTGGCAGACCGAACTGTCTACTCACCGCAACGTAGTCGGCACACACCATATCGGAGCTTCTACGGACCAAGCCACTACAGCAATTGGCGACGAAGCACTAAGAGTCATTCGCCGTTTCGCCGTCACCGGCGAAGTGGACAACTGCGTCAACCTCGAAGACAATCCGCCCGCATCCCATATCATGAGTGTTCGTCATGTGAACCGAGTCGGAGTCTTGGCCAAAGTTCTGCACGAACTTCAAGCTGCCGGGATCAATGTTCTCAATATGGAGAACCAGCTTTTTCGAGGAGACGAAGCAGCAACGGCAACCATCGGACTAGATAAGGAGCCGGACGAAGTCGTACAGAAAGCAATTACTGCTGCTTCGGATGCAATTATTTCTGTGAGCGTGCAGGCACGCAGCTAGTGAACTGAGGCAAAGGACAATGATCGAAAATCGAATTTACAATTTTAGCGCAGGCCCGGCAGTTCTTCCCGAGGATGTCTTAGTTCGGGTTCGAGACAATTTGGTAAATTACAAAGGCTGCGGTCTTGGAGTGGCTGAGATGAGCCACCGAGGCAAGGAGTTTACCCAAATCATCGAGGGTGCAGAGGCTTCCTTAAAAAGGCTGCTTTCGCTTAGCGATGATTACGCGATTATTTTTACCACAGGCGGCGCCACCAATCAGTTTTCAATGGTGCCGATGAACCTGATGGCAGGAAAGACCGCTGACTACATCAATACTGGTTCATGGTCCAAAAAGGCGATTGCCGAGGCGAAAAAATTCGGCGAAGTTCGGGTTGCCGCCAGCTCCCAGGAAGAGTCCTTCAGTTACATTCCGACTGATGTAGACGTATCGTCCGACGCGGCGTATCTGCACTTTACAAGCAACAACACCATTTTTGGAACTCAATTTAGCTCAGAGCCGGATGCTGGGAGCGTGGCGCTTGTCTGCGATGCATCGTCGGATTTTTTGCATAAGCCGCTGGACGTATCCAAGTATGGGCTTATTTATGCGGGCGCTCAAAAGAACCTCGGACCCGCTGGAGTAACGATTGCAATAATTCGCAAAGATCTTCTGGACCGAATTCCTGAGAATCTTCCAATAATGCTGGATTACCGTACTTATGTAGAAAACAACTCGCTTTACAACACTCCACCGACGTTCCCGATATATGTCGTAAGAGAAGTTCTAAGCTGGTTGGAAGCTCAAGGTGGTTTGGCCGAAATTGAGAAGCGCAATCGCCGCAAGGCCGGCATGTTGTACGATGCGATTGACGCAAGCGACTTTTACCGAGGAACTGCTCGAAAGGACTCCAGAAGCGTAATGAACGTAACGTTTCGTTTAACTGACGAAGCACTAGAACCGTCGTTCTTGGAAAAAGCTGCGGCTGCAGGATTTTCAGGCTTAAAAGGACATCGCAGCGTAGGAGGAGTTAGGGCTAGTATTTATAATGCATTCCCAGAACAGGGCATAAGTGAACTAATTAAGTTTATGCGGGAATTTGAATCGTCTCACGGATAATCCACATTGAAATTAAAGGTAAAGCACGTTAGCGTCGTATTAGATATAGAAGTTTTATATTCGCTTGAACGCGGCGCTTCTCTAGTTTCATGTTTTTGTTCTGCTGGTCTCTCGAATGTCGATTGAAACCGTTCCCAAAGATCTCCGAGTCGCCGTAATTGATGAGGACTTAATGGTGCGTGTGATGATCAAGCGCATGTTCAATAAGTTCGGCGTGACTGCAGTTACAGAAACCAACGATGCTGGAAGAATACTAAAGAAGATCGAGAATGGCCTGATCGATATCGTATTCACGGAAATGAACCTGCCAAAGATGTCCGGACTCGACTTGCTGCGCTCTGTTCGCAGTTACGAAAACCTCAAAAAACTTCCAATCATTATCTGCACCCGGGAAACCACCGAAGGTGCCGTTCGTGACGCGATGAAGCATGGGGTGACGGACTATATTATAAAACCGCTCACTCAACGCACAATTGAGAGCAAGCTCAAAGGCTGGCTCGCTTCCGCCAAAGCGCCTGTTGAAGAGGACCCGTTTCTCCGGTGAGCTTTCCGCGCTGATGAATGCAGGCGATTCCTTAGTCATTTTTGATTT
>JAUIIP010000285.1 GCA_030431555.1 bacterium | reverse complement strand
AGGCCGCGGCGATGCGCGAGGGTCTGGCCCAAATCGGTCTTATCAGCTCTGACCACAAGCTTACTCTGGCCGACGGCAGCTCATACTTTATCGGGTACGACGGAGGCCATCGCTTCAAGAATTCTGACGGAAGCGAACGGGCACCGTATGATGTTGATTTCTCCAACCCTACAAGCGCTGAAGCAGTCGGCTGGGCTCAGCCAATAGCCGCAGTTCTGACAGGCGGCGACGAGAAACTCCGCATGGATCTAACAGGCTATCTAGTAAATGCCGCCCAAAGCAATGCTGAATCTTTGGCCGAAGTAAGCCGAAATATCCAAGCGTTTCTCGCTAAAATAAACGCCAGCCCCGAGGCGATAGCCGAGGGACTGGCGCAGCTTCACCAGGCAGGCAAGCTCAGCGCAGATGAATTCGCAGCTTACCTGCACGGCTTCAAGTCTCTGCTCTCGGGAACTGACTCCCGTGGGCAGAACCTTGCGGCCTAGAATCTTTTGCTGGCAAAGCGGGCGTTCTCTACGAGTTCAACAAACTCGCGGCGATGCCCGTTCTCATCGCTCCCTAAAGCTCCTCGCGCCAATTGGGCAATTTGCTGCATGTTATAAGAGCCCGCGTAGCGGCTAGCACGCAGCAAATGTCCGAAATAGCTGACCGCCGCAGCGAAGCGAAAGTCATCGCTCGCCTTGGAAGCATCGCTGCTGACATCGGACCGCTTCGCAGTATATGTCAGCAGATTCGAGCGATTGGCAGTCGGCTCCTTAAACCGAAGTTTGATATAAGCGAGCTCGTCAGCAACATTCTCCGGTATCTGCATATCGCTCTTCGCGGACTTACCGTAGCGCCGCTGATTAATTAATCGCTTAGCGAGCGGAGTATCTGTCAGCACCAGCTCGTAAATCGCCGTCACTTCATGACCGCTGCCAATTTCGCCCGCATCTTTGGCGTCATTAGCGAAATCTGCCGCCTGAAGTCGACGATTGTCGTAGCCGATTAGTCGGTATTCGAGAACGTGCAACGGATTAAATTCAACTTGAAGCTTAACGTCCTTGGCGACGACCTCAATAGTCGAGAAAAGCTTCTCGTCGAAAATTCTTCGTGCTTCCTTAAAGGAGTCGACATAAAAGTAATTCCCGTTTCCTCGATTCGCGAGCTGCTCCATATTTTTCTCGTTGATATTTCCGGCTCCGAACCCAAGCGTAGTCAGAGTCACTCCACTGCGACGCTTATGTTCGATTAAGCTCATTAACTGGCCGAAATGATAGTTGCCCACGTTAAAGTCACCGTCAGTCGCAAGAATCACGCGATTTACACCACCATCGATCATGTTCTGTTGTGCGATAGCGTAGGCCATATCAATTCCTGCCCCGCCGTTCGTTCCACCGGCCGGTCTGAGGGAGTTGATTACTGAAAGTATGCGAGCCTTGTCCTCACCGCTTGTTGAACTGAGCGCAACTCGTGCCATACCGGAGTAAGTTACGATGGCTATTCTGTCCTGCGGGCGCATGTTTGCAGTCAATAGCTTTAAGCTTTGCTTAACCAGCGGCAGCTTGTTCGGTGCACCCATCGACCCCGAGGTATCGATCAAGAACACGAGGTTCCATCCATTCTCAGTGCCAAGCTGCTCGACTTCACTCGCTTTAACACCCACCTTCATCAAAAAGCGCTCTGGCTCAAGCGGTGAGGGAGCGATTTCATACGACACTGTAAATGGCTGCTCTGAAGTGCTTGGATAATCATAATCAAAGTAATTAATAAATTCTTCAATCCTAACTGCGTCGTTCGGGGGAAGGCGGCCCGCGCTTAAAAAACGCCGCATGTTGGTGTAACTGGCGGTATCTACATCCACACCAAAGGTGGAAAACGGTGCCTCGACAGGTGTTTGTCGTGGGTTCTCTTCATAATGACCGTAACGCTCCCCGCTGACACTGGGCACAACGTAGTCATACGGGGCGATCTCCGGGTAACGCCGGGCGTGTTCCGACCTTTGTCCCGGCGCTATCTCCGCAACTTCGGATTCGCGCTCAAGTCCTGTCGCTTCCCTAAACCGCGTGTCCGTCTCACCCCTCCGGCCGAACGCGGAAGGCGCAGCGGAAGGTTTTTGTGGGACAGACTTGGCAAAGCGCTGCTTGTTCGCTTGCGGCGTCGCCGCCTGAGCGCCCTTCCCCGCCTCGTACCACTTGGAATTCCCGCGCAGCTCCATCTGCCTAGTTGTTCCGTCGCGGCCCTCAAACCTCGCGTAGCCTTCACGAACACCCTCCGCTGAACCGGCCGCCACGGAGCTCGGTACGACGCTCAACAAATCACTTGATGAAGCACTGCGCCTCGCCGCGCGGTCAGCCCGCACTTCATCGGCAGACGACCCCATAGTCAAACTCAGCTCGCCCGACTCTCGCGCTGCAGCAATCTTGCGAGCGTCTCGCTGGGGCACCGCAATAGTCACGGTTGTTTTGCCTAAGCTGCGACCCGCTGCAGATGTGTCACCTGAAGCGGCTCCACCGACGGAGAGAACTTTGGCGTTCTCAACCGCGACCATCGATTTGCGCTCACCGGTAGCTTGATCGCGGTAGGTCACAATTGTATCCACCGATGAACCAGCCCCTGTGAAACCTTCAACGCCGGATCTTGAGTCTACTTCAATAGTCACAGCTCGGTGGCCCGGCGGAATCGCGCTAGCAACACTGCTGAGTTCTGGCGGAGCCTTGGATCCTTGCCCCACGTCCTGAGCACGGTCTATCAACTTTGAAAATATTTCAGCCGCTCCGGACTCGAGCCTGTCACCCGCTGCCACGCCACTACCGCGGCTGACCTCAGCTGCGCTATCGGACGCCGACTCACGAAGAATATTGCTTAAGTCCTCTTTCGCAACTTCGGCTTGCTTATACGAAACTACTAAGGCAATTGCCGCTGTGGCGGCGACAGCAGTTCCGGGGATTAAAAAGTATCTAGTAAATGCTTTGCTGAACATAGCTAACCTCGTCTGCCAAGCAGGCTCCCAGCTATGGACAGCCCGCATTACATCGTCAGTTAACCCGGCAGGAATTGACGGCGTCTCACTCGCTAAGTCTTGTTCGAGTGCCACTACTTGTCTGTATTCTTCAAACTCTCGGCGCAGCTGCTCGTCGGCTTCAATTTGCTCACGCAAGCTGGCCTCAAGTTCAGCATCCAAGCCGCCCTCAATTAGATCAATAAAATGGCGCTTTGCAGATTCTCGACTCATTGCTCGTCTCCTTGAGTGGCAATTTTTAAAGTCTGGCGCGCTTTGTTCAACCGTGACCTCACGGTACCAACAGGTATTTGCAGTATTTTTGCAGCTTCTTCATAAGGCAGTCCTTCGAGAGCACACAGGATTACGACTTCGCGGTACTTCGAATCGAGCTGCGTGATTGCTTGCTTTAGGCGTTCGACTTGCCGTTTTCGCTCCAATCTCACGAATGTATCGCCATCCGAGCCTCCATGGCGCTCAACTTCAAACTCAACCTGGCGTTGCCGCTCTTTATATCGTCGGGTCGAAACCAGCGACTTGGCGCGATTGAGCCCTATTTGCACCAACCAGGTGGAAAACGCGCTCTCGCCGCGGAAGCTCTTTAGGTGGATGAATGCTTTTAAGAAAGTTTCTTGTGTCAGCTCTTTAGCTAACTCCTCGCTGCCGACATATCTAAACATCATGGAAAAAACCAAACTTTGGTGGGCTGCGACTAAATGTCGGAATTCGTCTCGATCTCCCGCGAGAACGTCAGCTATTATTGCCGCTTCATCCATACCTTCCCGGGCAGGCATCTCTTCCGCAGACTTCGCGGGAGTTTCCATCAAACCAATATCCATACTAAACCGGCGCGCCCTTTTGCTGCTATATGCCGGATTAGACCTACTGTCGCGCGAGTAGTTCGCAAACGCTCCAATTTTTTTGGGTCGACACAAGTTGATGACAAAACCGCGAGCTTGAATCCCTGTAAATACAAGGGCTTAAAAGACTCAGTCAACAACCAAAGACAGCCAGGTTTTTCTTAAAGAATCTGATTACTCCGGACGATGGCACCACTTAAGGCCTCGTTTAACGAAAGCGTTGGGTTATCCAAAATGTTTCATGACGACTCCTTCTCGCCGGAGAAGGCTTTTAAGGTGCCGAGCGGCACCGTAAACG
>JAUIIP010000025.1 GCA_030431555.1 bacterium | reverse complement strand
ATTGCACTGCCTCGATGGCAAACAATCCTTTAGAAACTAACTTCTGGAAATCCTTCGATGCGATAGTCCTTTGCTAATCGCCGCCTGTCTCCCACAGCACCGGACGTCCTGTGAGAAACAGTTCGCACATCTGCTCGTATAGCTAGGGCGCAATGCCCGAGCATATTTTTATAAGGTAAATACTGAGAAATATCTAGGCGAACGCCGGACTATTTAAAGTCAGAAATACTCTTGCCCATTTCCTTGAGGGTAGCAGAGAGACCCTTCTTGTCGATGGTCCGGAGAACTCTTGAGGAAACTCGCAGGGTTACCCACTGACCACTTTCGGAGTCAAATAGGCGCTTTTTATGCAGGTTTACGTCCCACTTTCTACGAGTAGTGTTGTTCGCGTGGCTCACGTTGTTGCCGGAAAGGGCGCGCTTACCGGATACTTGGCACTTCTTAGCCATGATAAGACCTCAAGAATCTTAAAAACTTGTCCTTCGGACCGCCGAAAGAAGCGGCATACTACTGGAAACACCCGGGATTTGCAACGACAGCGCCTAGCCGACTACTTCCTTGAGCTGAATCTCCGGCTTGTCGTCTTCCTTCGCCTTTTCCTCGGGTTTAACTTCCGGCATCTCGTCAGTAATGATACCGGCGCTTTCAAGGATCAGCTGCTTTATCTCCTCACGGATTTCATCGTTTTCCTTGAGGAACTTCCGAGCATTCTCCCTACCTTGGCCGATGCGCTCACCGTTGAAGGCATACCATGCGCCGGCCTTATCAATGATTCCGTGGTCTACACCCATGTCGATGATCTCGCCGACCTGACTGATACCTTCATTATAGACAATATCGAACTCGACCTGTTTGAACGGAGGAGAGACCTTGTTCTTAACAATCTTAACTCGTGTGCGGTTGCCGACCACGTCGTCGCCGTCCTTTAGCGCACCGATGCGTCGAATATCCATCCGAACTGACGAGTAGAACTTCAGTGCGTTTCCTCCGGCGGTAGTCTCAGGCGACCCGAACATTACGCCGATCTTCATGCGAATTTGGTTAATGAAGACAACAGTGGTCTTTGTTTTGGACATTGCGGCGGTAAGCTTGCGCAGCGCTTGGCTCATTAGCCGCGCCTGTAGGCCAGGAAGGGAATCTCCCATCTCTCCATCGAGCTCGGCCTGCGGAACAAGCGCAGCAACAGAGTCAATAACCACAAGGTCTACTGCGTTCGAACGCACTAGAGTTTCGGCAATCTCAAGCGCCTGCTCACCGGAGTCAGGCTGTGAAATAAGAAGGCTTTGCGTGTCGACGCCTAGACGCTCCGCGTAAGTAAGATCAAGCGCGTGCTCAGCATCGATAAAAACAACCTTCCCGCCTTTCTTCTGAGTCTCCGCCGCAAGATGCAGTGTAAGTGTTGTCTTACCGGAAGACTCAGGTCCGTAAATTTCTACGACTCGGCCGCGAGGAACGCCGCCTATCCCGAGCGCCATATCAAGACCGATGCTGCCTGTGCTAATCGCCTCGATGCGCTTAGCTTTCGTCTCTTCGTCGAGACGCATGATTGTGCCCTTGCCATAGTTCTTTTCGATGGCGGCTAGTGCCGTCTCCAACGCTTTGTCGCGATCGGCTGGATCAACTGGGACTATTTGGGGCTTACTCTTTCTGGCCATAAATCTGCACCGTTTGTTTTCTCGTTACCTTAGGTTTGCGTTGTGAAATTAGAATTACTACAGCTCTCGCAGCAGACCAATTAAGCGACCTTGGATATCAACCTTGTCGACTGTAATAGGTTTATGCCGCGGGTTTTGGGGCAGCAGCAAGATCTTTCCCCCTTTTAATCGACGAAATGTCTTAAGTGTTGCGCTGCCATCTTCAAGAAGTGCGACGACAATCTGTCCGTCATCTGCAACCTCCTGTTTGCGCACGATAATTATGTCTCCGTCCATAATATGTGCATCGATCATCGAGTCGCCGGTCACTTGAAGGCAGTATATTTCTCCACGGCTGTCGATAAACTGCGGGGGAAGGTCGATAGTTACTGAGGTATCTTCAATTGCTTCGATTGGAGAACCCGCAGCGATCACTCCAACTAGGGGAACCGCACAGGGACCACTTGTCGATTCCAGCTCGTCCCTGTCGATAAGTGAGATAGAGCCGTCTTCTCCCCTACGAATAAAGCCCTTGTCCTCCAAACGTCCGAGGTGGAAATGGGCGGTTGAGGGAGATCGCACACCTATATATGTGGCGATGTCCTTCAGAGTCGGGCCATAGCCATTCTCGGAGATGTAGCTACGGAGGAACTCTAGAGTTCTGCGCTGAACAGGAGCAAGCGAATGGGAGGTGTGGGATCTATTGCTCATCGTAAAACTCGGTTTTTCTTTTCGTCTGATGCGCTTAGAATGCTGCCCCGCAGGGGTCAGGCTGCCGTCCAGCGCTGCGTTTTTATAAATATAGCACATAGAAATTTTATCGAAAGGGGGAAATAATGTCTGCTGCATTAGTTGAGCGCTCAGAGCTGGAGCCGGGAGTCATCCAGCTAGTCCTGAACGACCCCGAAGTCCGCAACGCCATGGGCGACGAAATGAGTGAGGAGTTCCATGCAGCTATAAACGAGCTGCGTTTGGATTCTTCGCTGCGAGTGTTGGTGCTGCGCGGCGCGGGCAAAGCTTTTTCAGCCGGCGGCAATTTAGACATGCTGCTCGCTAAGACAAAGCTCCCGCCGCGAGAGAACCGCAAGCGGATGGAGACTTTCTATTACAATTTTCTTTCGCTGCTCGATCTCGAAGTACCAGTCATCGCTGCAATGAATGGCCACGCGGTCGGGGCCGGACTCTGTATAGCGATGGCCTGCGATATTAGGATCGCCAAGCAAGGATCAAAATTAGGCGCTAACTTTGTCCGACTCGGTCTACACCCCGGCATGGCCGCGACATACTTCCTTCCGCGACTGGTCGGACGAGCGAAAGCAGCCGAGCTGCTGTATACCGGCCGGATTATTTCGGCCGACGAAGCACATGCGATTGGCTTAGTGAACAGCGTTGTATCTGAAGACGAGTTTGATGACTGCGTTCTTTCGTTAGCGAAGGAAATCGCTACTTCAGGACCGGAAGCAGTTCGCGAGCTGAAACTCAGTTTGCGAGCCAGCGAAAGAGAAACCCTTCGCGAGGCCTTGCAGCGTGAAGCTGACTGCCAGGGTCGCAACTACGCCGGCAAAGAATTCCTAGAGGGCATCACTGCCGCCAAGGAGAAACGTCCGGCAAAGTTTCCATCCTAATCTTGCATACAGGTTAATCGACAAGAACACCGTACGAATGTTCAAATCAAAACGAAGAAACTTGATAATCCCACAAGCCGAACACGCTCGGCTGTCGGGAATCATCGCCAACGCTTGGGGCAACGCAGATTTCGAGCGACCGCGTTTTTCGTTTGAATCGTTTGTGAAGGGAGTAACATTTCACGACAGGGGTTACGGCCGAATAGACAACTATCCACTTGGGGAGATGTCGGAGGATGTTTGGCTTGAAATTCATGAGCGAAGTGCGAGGGAAGAGTTCGATGACAAGGAAGCTGAACTCGTTGTACAGCTCCAGTTAAAGCGCTTGGTGGCTTACAACCTAACGCCCGAACGCACTAAATACGTGGCCGAACGTGATGCGTTCATTAGCAAACTAGCTAAGGACAATGCTCTTAATATCGATAACTTTTTGTGGGCAGATAACATAACCCACTTTTGCGACAACGTTTCCTTTGACTTCTGCTTTGAACAGCAAAAGTCCGCTTCGGTAATCGTTAAACAAAGCAACGACGACGAAACAGGTATCGCCGTAAATTACATTGTCGATGGAAAAGGATCGATTGAGATTTCGCCGTGGCCGCTAAACTGCAAAGAACTTAATTCTTTCATTCTGGGATACAGCGCGAGCGGATATCCACAGAAGCTCGAACCAGTCTACATTCCCGTCGCAGTAAGACGGCAAGCGGCAGCGCACTAGGCTTCTTCGCGTAGTAGTTTAGATAACGCCAACGCAGTAACGACGACTACGAATTCACTAACGGCGAACTCTCTCCACTGACTGTAAGTATAGGCAGCATGAAGTAAGGAAGCAGTCAGCACGACTGTGATTGCGAGTAGAAAAAAATTTAATTTTCTATCGTTCATGAACAGAACTTTCCGTTAAGCGCTCTTACACAAACCTTACACAGAGAGAAAAACGCTTATCCACAAAACGGGTCGGCGATTCTGCCAAGTTTAGCAAACGTTTGTCCAGTTTTTTCTTGACATCGAAGTTGTTTACGGGCTACTACTTTAAGACACTTAAACAGCAAGCAGCTTAAACTAAATAAAGGCTCCCTCGAGCTCTGATGACTTTCAGAAATTTAGCCTTAAACCTGCCAGTCGGTCGCTAACAAAACGGCGTACGAGTGCCAGATACTAAGGATCGAGGGGGTTTTGTTGTGTACGGCACGCCAGGAGGGGAGAACTACACATGTCGATCTCCAAAGTACGGACGGGAAACGTTGAGGAAGAGGAAAACTCCGTATCTTTCAGCATTAAACCAGAGCGCAATTTACTCGCGGCAGTCCTCGCAAGGGCGATCTGCGATGCTTTTGGCTCAGCTCAATGCGATAGACACGTAGTAAGAAGCGCTAGACAGTGGTTATTCGGTAAACTTACACCGTCTAGGGCTTTCAGCTTCGCTTGGGTAGCGCAGCACCTCGATCTCGACCCAATCGCACTTCAGCAGACGCTTCGTTCATACGAATCAAATCCCGAGATGATTCAAGAGCGATTAAGTCTGCTGCGGTAATTCATACCAATATAGTTGATTAATTGCAGCCGCTGCATTAGACCTGCAGCGGCTCTTGCAATTTGCCCTACTCTCCGCTAAGTATTATCCGGCCTCAGCTGCGAACTGCGCGCAGGCATTTATTTTAACGATTTGAGTGACTTAAAATGACCAAACTTTTTGTTGGAAATTTCCCCTTTTCGGTGGACGACCAGAAGCTGAAAGACTACTTCGCAAAGGTCGGAACTGTTGTTTCTGCAAAGGTAATGACCGAAGGCGAAGGTGGACGTTCACGAGGCTTCGGTTTCGTCGAAATGTCGACCCCGGAAGAAGCGCAGCGCGCAATATCCGAGCTTAACGGCGTAGCATGGGACGGTCGTCAAATTAAGGTCAGCGAAGATCGCGGCCGCAAGTCGAGCAGCAGCTCAGACCGGGAATCTCGCGGCAGCGATCGGGACGGAGACAGCAAACCTTCTCCGATGGGGCACTTTCGCGCTCAGCCATTCGACTCAAGCTTCAGACGACGCAAGAAAGTCGACCCGTTTGAAGAGGATGAAAATCTCTCAATTGACTTCAAAGACGTTAAGCTTCTTCGTAGGTTTATCAGCGAGCGAGGCAAGATTCTTCCTCGTCGTATGACTGGGCTGACGTCTTACAACCAGCGTCAAGTTGCTAGAGCAATCAAACGCGCTCAACAGGTAGCTTTGTTGTCGCCATCGAACGGGTAGAGACACCCGCCTAACATGTCTGATTCAGCGCCAAGAAAGGTTGTCCGACTGCGCGGCGACGGAATCGGTCCTGAAATTGCTGATGCAGTTGAATTCGTGTTCGACGAAGCGCACGCCGGCATTGATTGGCTGGACTTTCCTGCTGGTGCAACCGCCATCGCCGAATTCGGCGAACCACTGCCTGAATCTACGATTGAAGCGATAAAAGATGCCGGTGTTGCGCTAAAGAGCCCGATAGCGACACCAATTGGCGAAGGCTTTAGGAGCGTAAACGTCGAACTGCGAAAAGCACTCGATCTCTACGCCAATTACCGGCCGGTCAGATCAATACCCGGCGTTGCAAGTCGCTTCGAAAATGTCGATCTGATTGTAATCCGAGAAAACACCGAAGGTCTCTACTCCGGCTTGGAGCACGAGATAACACCAGGCGTAGTTACCAGCCTCAAAGTCTCAACACGCAAAGCTTCTATGCGAATTGCCGAGTTTGCGTTTTCACTGGCCGAGAGAGCCGGACGAAAAAAGATCACAGCCGTTCATAAGGCTAATATCCTGAAACTTTCCGACGGCCTGGCGCTTGAGTGCTACAGAGAAGTCGCAGGGCAGCATCCTGAAATCGAATATGACGAGCGAATTATCGACGCGACTGCAATGGCCCTCGTGCTGCGTCCCGAACAATTCGACGTTTTAGTCATGGAAAATCTCTACGGTGATATCATCTCCGACCTATGCGCAGGGCTGATTGGCGGTCTTGGGCTGGCGCCAAGCGCAAACTACGGGGAGAAAGTCGCTGTATTTGAGGCTGTCCACGGCACTGCACCCGATATCGCCGGCAAAGGCATCGCTAACCCGACTGCTCTGCTGTTGTCCGCAGTCGAAATGCTCGACTTCATTGGAAAACGCAATGCAGCCCAACGAATTCGTGAAGCTACGGTAGCTACTCTTAGCGAAGGCAAAGCTACCACCGCTGACTTAGGCGGCAGCGCATCGACTATGGAATTCGCTAAAGCGATCGTCTCTAAATTGAGGTAGGAGGCGCACGATGTCCGACTCGGCTCACCTGCTGGAACAGTTCATTCTCGAGAAGCGTAAACAGCGAATCAATGCGGTTCTTGATAGTCGCACCAGGCGTTTGACCGTGGTTCTTGATCGCATCCACAACGCTCATAACATATCTGCTGTGATACGCAGCGCCGACGCATTCGGAATACAAGACGTTCATTACCTCGGTGATCATTTCGACCTTTCTGCCGGCATAGCCATCGGAGCTGACCGCTGGGTAGATATTCACCCCCACTCGTCTGTTTCTGACTTGCTTGAGCACTTGAAAAATAACGGATACGAAATTGTCGTCCTGATGCCGCCTGACAAACAGCAGCAGGACATTCCAAGTGTTGCAGTCAACCAGCTGCCGTTTAAAAAGAAGCTCGCTCTGGTATTCGGCAATGAAAAGGAAGGCGTTCGGCCGGAAATTGCACGAGCTGCATCCTTCTCAGCGTTTATTCCGATGTGCGGCTTCGTCGAGAGTCTGAATATCTCAGTCGCTGCTGCCATTACACTGTTTTGTTCATCGCTCAGCGATAGGCCTGATGGACTGAGTGAGTCTGAAAAGTCCGAACTGAAAGACCGCTGGCTGCGCGAAGAAGTACGGGGCTCAGAAGCAATAATTAAGCGCTTCGAACAAAAATCCTAGCAAAATTTAGATAATCGCTGTTGTGCGGCGGCGAATTGTTTACTAGTTTATCGCCTTCATTTCCCGGCCGCCCGCGCCGCGCTCATTGATTTCTCAACTCAGGTTAAGAGCTTTTTTCTGCGCTTACGGGCGGCAAACGAACTTCCCGTAGGCGCAGGCGTCGAAAGAGGATTTTCTATTTTTATCTTAGTGCAAGTGCACAGAGCTCTCTCCAGACCACCGGGCTAGAAGCGCCGTGAGCATGCATAGCGTGCCAACTGCGCTTCTTGTTTGGTGGCATCAACCGCTGTGGACGCGGCTGATTTGAAATCTTGTCCCTTTCCCGGGAGAACCCAGTGGAGAAACCCAAAGTATCTGTGCGAGAGGCTTCCGCGAGCGATGCGTCGCGGTATGCCGAAGCAGTCGCGCAGTTAATTCGCGAATCTGCAGAGCATCACAACATCCACCCCCGCGAAGTCGAAGATATTCGCCGCTGGATGACTGAGGGCGTCGCTGTGATCGCTCTCGACGAAGAAGAAGTCGTTGTCGGCTTCTGTTACTACCATTTGTGGAGCGACCGCATGGTCACGCACTCCGCTCTGGTGGTTCGCCCCGACGTGCGCCGCCGAGGAATCGGACGACAGATGAAGGACGTGCTTCACGGCATGGTCGAACGCGACGTGCCCGGTGCCGTCGAGATCAGCCGCACTACCTGCCCGGTTGTCGTTCACATGAACGAACGTATCGGTCTGGAACAGTGCCCGCTCGATCAGCTCACCTCAGACCCGGCTTTCTGGCGAGAGTGTGAACATGGGTGTAAAGACTTCCAACGAGTCAACGCGCCCGGTTCCGCACTCGGCCAGTCGAACCCGATTGGAACTCGCTGCTGCTGTACCGGATTGATTCGGCGGTGCTAGCGCAGTTCCTGCGGCTTAGCCAGAACTCGCGAAAGAGTAATTCGCGACAGGCAACGGCGGCTTCGGCACTGAGAAATTGTTTTTAGAAGCGTTTCTCGGCGCCTAGCCCCGAATCGAACAGCAATGTCGCCGCCAGTTGATGGCCCTCAATCGACGGATGCGGGTCCTCCGCACTTAGCGTAAACCTAGACTTCCGGTATCTATCTAAGTCGCCGCTGCCGAGCTGCCGTACTATTTCCGGCCAAGCTTCGACAATCCGAAATTTGCGCGACAAAAACATCTCTTGTGTTTCCTCGCTCAGTTTCTCATGCACATAGACCAGAACACCAAAGCCATGCTGACTGCTGAGCGCAGACAACTTATCCAAAGCCCTTGCAAAATCGTGCTTAGTGAGCAGTTCGAACCTTCGCATTACCGCGCGAACAATCCTCAGGCCGCTAAGCGAGAAGCCCCTCGGAGCCGCCTCCACAAAATAAGGAAGCTCGAAGTCATTCGACTCTAGAAAACCAAGTATCACCATATCCGGCTCACAGCGCAGCGCTTTGTGCGCCAGGGTTTCAATCTCAAGCCGTGTGTTGTAGCCCGGCACGGCCGTGTTAGTTATCCGCCAATAAATCTCGGGCGCGCGCTCTTGCAGCTTGCGTTTTAGCAGCGCCAAATACTCCTGCCCGTCTGGAATGCCCCAACCGAACATCAGCGAGTCACCGAGACCGACAATACGAAACTCGCCGGGCTGCTTGGAGATATCACATAGGTCGCCGCGAAAGCCCTGGCGATTAGTTCGGAGTCTGGCATGCAGAAACTTGGTATTAATGTTCGGCCGCAATTCGTAGATTATGGAATCGAAACTGCTGCGCTGTAGAATTTCGCCAAGTAGAGCATCGTGCTCCGGCAGTAGCGGCTTATTGGAATCTAAATCCGCGACCGTCTTTATGTCGCCTGAAGAATCACCTACGCGCAGGGCGGCCTCCGACAAACTAAGGACCGACATACACGCGAAAAAAAGTAGCAGGAGATTTACAGCCAAGCTTCGCATTTACGGCAAGAGGGCCTCACTGCTCTTCTTGATCGATCAGAGCTCGGTAGCGCTCCAGGCGCTCTCTAATCTGTGCATCGAGCCCGCGGTCAGTCGGTTGATAGACTCTGCGATCGCGAATCCGCTCCGGTAAGTAAGACTCGGGAACAAACCCTCCCGGAAAGTCATGCGGGTAGCGATAGCCCTGAGAGTTTCCCATTTCACGCATAAGTTCGGTGGGAGCGTTGCGTAGACGCTTTGGGACCTCCAGCTCGGGGTTCTCCGCAACGATACGTTCCATCGCTCTAAGCGCCATGTATGAAGCATTAGACTTCGAACAACAGGCCAGGTACACAACCGCCTGCGCCATGGGAATTTTAGCTTCGGGCAAGCCAACTCGGTCGACAGCTTTATCGACGTCAATTGCTAAGCTTAATGCGCGCGGGTCGCAGCTTGCATCTTCTGAGGCAAAAATTATCATTCGCCGAGTGATGAACAAAGGATCCTCGCCGCCTTCAAGCGCCCGCAGCATGTAGTATAGGGCAGCATCCGGATCCGAGCCGCGCATAGATTTAATAAAAGCCGAAATAATGTCGTAATGGTAGTCGCCGTCTTGGTCGAAGCGAATTGGCTGCGCACCAAAGCCGTCCCGCACTATCTGCGGAGTAATTACCTTCGCCCCGACAACCCGGGCCTTTGCCGCTGCCCACTCAAGCCCGGTCAATGCTCGCCTAGCATCTCCTGCTCCGTATCGGGCAAGCAGCTCACAAGCATCTTTATCTATTTCCAGACCATACGAACCCAAGCCCCTTTCTGTATCTTTAAGCGCTTCGCTTATGATCGCTTGCAAATCGTCGTGTTCTAGGAGTTTCAGTTCGATGACGCGCAGCCTGCTCAGCAAAGCGTTTCTCAGTCTAAAACTGACGTTCTCCGTAGTTTGGCCGATGATCGAGATCAAACCCGATTCGACATGCGGAAGGAATGCATCCTGCTGCGCCTTGTTGAAGCGGTGTATTTCGTCGACAAGTACTAGAGTCGGCCGGCCATCAGCATCTCGGTCGCGTTTTGCTTTCTCTACGATTTCTCGAAGCTCTTTGACGCCGTCGAGCACGCCGGACATACGAGCGAAGTGATAATTGCTTTCATCTGCTATAACGCGCGCAATGGTCGTCTTACCAACACCGGGAGGCCCAACAAGAATAACAGACGGAATAATTTCATCAGCAGTTCGCAAGATGCTGCCAAACGCCGAATCGGGCCCGATTGCTTCTTCCTGCCCGCGAATCTCATCAAGTGTGCGCGGCCGCATGCGTTCCGCAAGAGGTGCATTCTTGCGAGTAACACTTTCTTGGGCGAAAAGGGACTGCGGTTTCATTTCAGCTCAGTTACCACATACCCGGTCCGCTTGCACTTGCACCTAAAGCTGCACCTCCCTTGAACTCTTCTTAGAACTCACCTTATTCCTCCTGCTCCCCGATCCCAGAGCCAGGAACACCGGCAAACACCGCCAACCGACAGCCCTGTTGATAACTCGCCTAAGCGCCAAAATGTCGCTACCCACGCTTCGCAACAGTTGACGCCTGAACTCGCTAAGGCAAATATGGCAGCGTGTTCCTAACGATTTGCTAACGCTTCGTTAACATTTCCTCGACAAACGCATATCCGGGTCTACGTGGATTATTTTAAAATCGCTTACACAGCGCTTGGTGGTCTTGGGATTTTCTTCTTAGGAATGAAGCTTCTCTCCGAGGGGCTTCAGCGCCTCGCCGGCGGATTCATACAGCGAATGATCAACGCAGTTACTTCCAATCGAGTAATTGCGGTGCTGGTGGGTTTAAGTGTTACCTGCATAATCCAATCGTCGTCAGTAACAAGTGTCATGGTAGTCGGCCTAGTCAACGCCGGCTTGATGAATCTCACTCAAGCGATCGGGGTTGTATTCGGTGCAAACATCGGCACAACCATTACCGGATGGATTCTCGCAATTAAGGTCGGCAAGTACGGCTTGCTGCTGGTCGGCATTGGAATTTTCCCGATGCTGTTTGCTAAAGACAAACGCTGGTCATCGATTGGCAACACCCTTGTCGCCTTAGGTCTCGTCTTCTACGGCCTTGAACTAATGAGCGGGGCCTTTAAACCGCTTCGGAACGACGAAGATTTTCTTTCGTACATGAAGCTCTTCCATGCAAAATCCTTAGGCAGCGTGCTGATGTGCGTCCTGATGGGAGTCATCCTAACGTGCATTGTCCAAAGCAGCTCCGCGATGCTGGGAATCACAATCGCGCTCGCCGTAACAGGCTCTATCAGCTTTCACACAGCAGTCGCTTTGGTGCTGGGTGAAAATATAGGAACTACGATTACGGCCCAGTTGGCCGCAATTGGGGCGAATGTTAATGCTAAACGCACGGCACTATCCCATTCCCTTTTCAACGTCGTTGGGGTTTCGATAATGGTGCTGATCTTTCAGCCGTACGTGGAATTCATTGACAGCATCGTGCCGGGCGACCCGGCAACGGTTGATCCTACCGGCGCTTTCTCAAGCGTTACTGCTCATATCGCAATGGCGCACTCGGTGTTTAACGTTACTGCGGTAGTTTTGATTATTCCATTTATAACGCCGTTTGCGCGTTTGGTAGAGAAGATCATTCCGGACCCCGAGGAGAAAATGCCTAGACATTTGCAGTATATCGGCAAACCAGGTGTCGGGACCTCGGGAATCTCGCTCACGATCGCCCAACGCGAACTCTCAAATATGGCGCGAATCGTTTCCAAACTTAACACGCGCGTAATTGAATACTGCAAACCGCCGAAGCCTAGTGAAAACGACTATGCTGAAGTATGCAGGCTCGAAAATATTACCGACTCGATACAGCAAGAGATTACTGCGTTCGTATGCCAGACAATGGAAGGCGGACTGTCTGCGGAACAATCAGAGAAAGCGTACTCGATAATTCGAGCCGCCGATGAATTAGAGTCGATTGCTGACTACAGCCTGTCGCTATGTCGATACCGCAACCGGCTCGACAAGAACGATCTCGAATTTAGTAGCGAAGCATGGAGCGACGTCCATGAGTACCTGTCTCATGCTTACTCGTTCTACGAGTCTATTTACTCGCATATTCGCGGCGAGCAGGAGCGGACAATGCGGGAAGTTCGCGATCAGGCGGTAAAGCTAAACATTGAGGCAGACAGATTACGGTCCGTTCATTTGGAAAGGATGCGAAATGGCACCTGCCAGCCGCTACCCGCGCTAACCTATAGTGATTTGATGGTTGCGATGCGTCGCATCAAAAATCACAGTGTAAACCTATTCGAAGCGCTCAATTTTCATACGCAGGAAGCTCAGCCTTAAGCTAATCAGACAACAGAATCCGCGCTTCGCAATACGATGGCAGAACAAATTACAACTAGTTCACCTAATCTCAACGCCTTGGCGCGCAAAAGAAAGCCCTTGTTGTCCACTTGTATCAATCATAACACTCTCGACAATCGGCTCTGTGATTTCATTCGACGAACTCCACACGACTATAAAGCTTGCTCCAACGCCACCCGAAGTGTCGCTTCGTTCAACTAGGAACGCTGTCGTCGCCAAAGGCTTCAAAGCAAGCGGCTTATTGAGAAATTGCCTAAGCGTTTCTCCGTTAGAACCGTGATAAATCACAGATTCTATAGTCAAGCCCTGACGCTTGCTCGTATTACGAACGCTCAAGGTGATAGTCAGGGGGTGTGGTCGACCGTCCTGATGATAAATGTGGGAATAGGCGGGAACATATACCTCGTGCTTTTTCGGTCCTTTGAAATGCTGCACCTCGCTACCCGACTCACTCGTGGGCTCCTTGTAGGAAAGCTTCTCAACCGTCGAATCCCCACAAGCCACTATAAACGTAACGCAGGCCAAAAAAGCCCATTTGTTGATACTCAATCTATTCCGTTGTCTCGTCAATTGCATACCCCTACTTGCTCGAAGTCAGAAGGTTCATAGCACATTTTGATGTCCTTTAGAATTTCCTAAAGATAGATCTATCAAGCAGCATTGCGAGCTACATATTTTGCGCCATCTCTTCCCTAAATTACAACGGGAAGTAGGAATCACGAAATCCCTCTTGTTACGGCTTAACCTAGAAATACGACACGACAGCGAATATCTGTGGGCCTCGCTTAACAAATTTAGCGCACTGGAACTATAAGTTAAGGTGCAAAGGCAGAGGTATAGGAAGCCCGGGAGTGGCGACACTCCCGGGGCATGCGTTTTTGTACGTAGGGGTTGAAGATCTGTTCTAGCTGTCGGCTAAAGGGAACCCCGAGAGCGGTTTGGGATCCGCTCCCGGGGAAATTTTTTTGTACGTAGGGGTTGAAGCTTTTTGCAATGAAAGTTTGACTCTCTCCCCGACTCAAACTTTCAATGCCCGACCGTTACCAGCTAAGCTTTGCCTTTTCACTTACGTAAAGCTTTTCAGTGACCTATTTTTTCGCTGGAAACTTTTTAGAAATCTGTTTTTCTCCCCTCACCGACTAACTATCTCAAGTTATGCGGGCCGGCTCAGATTTGTTGCATTAAGTGTGATAAATGGGCACTTTTTTTTGCCGGCTTTCCAGCTAAAACCTATATATCTAATATTGTGGGATATTTACTTGGCACTTTAGGTATCTGCTAGGCCTCAAAACCTTTAGGCATAGCATGCGATCTGTCGAAGTAATATATGTAGGGAGTGAGCTCTCAGAAGCACTGCTCTGATAAGATACTGTAACTACAGGATCTTATAGCGCGGACTAGAACCTCACCCAAGTCACAAAAGTGTGCAAAAATAGCTCTTAGGCCTAATCCATGGATCCCTTGCGCAAGAAAGCACTGCGAATGCTGATGCGACCAATCGTGCGCTTCTGCCTGCGCGGATCAAATACTATCCAAGATTTCCTAGACTTAGCCAAAGTGGTCTTCGTTGAAGTTGCCGCCGACGAGATTGAGCGCACTGCCGACAAGGTGAATGTCAGCCGAATCAGTGTGATGACCGGCGTCCACAGACGGGATGTTACGCGGATCTATAAGGACGAAAGCGAGCCTATTCGTTCGTCACCGAGCGTGCTTACTCGAGTAATCGGACTGTGGGAAGGCAGTCGCACATATACTACCAAGTCGGGCAAGCCTAGGACGCTCAGCTGCAAAGGCGACGACAGCGAATTCCATCAGCTCGTGCGGCAAGTCAGCACCAATATCAAGCCGGGTACGATTCTGTTCGAATTAGAACGGATGGGTCTGGTTGAGAAGACAGCGCGAGGCGTTCGACTGCAAAAACAAGTGCAGCGAATGGGTGGAGAACCGGAAAAACTGTACGACCTTCTTTCCAGAGACGTCGAATCATTGGTTTCTGCGGTGGACGAAAATATTTCCGCGAATGGAGAGAGCCCTAATCTTCATATTCGAACAGAATACGATAACATATACACCGAAGACCTCCCGACCATTCGCTCCTGGCTGCTCGAAGAAGGCAAAGAGTTTCATCGCCGAGCAAGAGAGTTCTTGTCGCAGTACGATAAAGACATTACTTCAAAAACTGGCAAACGAGCGGGCGCAACGGTCACCCTCGGAGCCTTCAGCAAAATACAAGAGCCGCGCGACGACTAAGGCATTGAAACAACTTACAAAAAAAGACCTGAAGCAAAGCTCCCACAGCGGCTGATAAGAGTAGGAAGATACGGCCTCTCGGGGGAGAAGTAATGAACAGATTCAAGAAGCGACTCAAGTCAGATAAAGGCGCGACAATGATTCAGTACTGCCTGCTGCTCAGCATGCTTGCGCTTGCCGGACTCCCCGGGCTCTACTACATGCAGCAGAGCGTCAACCACAGCGGCTTCGGCAACCGGATGCTGCTGCTTTACATTGGCGGCGGATCAAAAGGTTCCTGATCCTGCCGACTATCCCGCAGCCATATTCTTAATAACAGTACAAAGTATGCCGCCGTCTCGGTAATACTGAATTTCCACCGGGGTATCGATTCGGCAGCGAACCGAAAACTTCACGTGCTTCCCATCAGCCTTCTTAGCCTCTACCGGCACTTCCTGACCCGGCTTAAGATTATCGTCAATTTGAAAATCGTACGTCTCAGTCCCATCTAAGCCGAGCGATTCCGCACTGTCTCCCGACTTAAACTGAAGCGGAAGGATTCCCATCCCCACCAGGTTGCTGCGATGAATTCGTTCGTAGCTTTGGGCAATGACAGCCTTGACGCCCAGAAGGTATGGACCCTTCGCCGCCCAGTCGCGAGAACTGCCGCTGCCGTAGTCTCTGCCGGCGAGAATAATCAGCGGGATGTTAGCTTCCTTGTATTTTTGAGCAGCGTCGAAGAACGTCATCGGCTCGCCGGACGGCAGATGAACCGTCGCGTTGCCTTCAACTCCGGGGACAAGCTGATTCTTAATCCGGATATTCGCAAAGGTTCCGCGCGCCATAACGCGGTCGTTACCGCGGCGTGAGCCGTACGAATTGAAATCCTCGTCTTTGACCCCATTACTTCGAAGATAGTCAGCCGCCGGAGAATTAGAAGCTATCGAGCCCGCCGGCGAAATATGGTCTGTTGTAACCGAATCACCAAAGACTCCCAGCACCATCGCACCCTCGATCGGCTTGACCTCGGCTGTGTCGAGCGTCAGGCCGTCAAAGAAAGGTGGCTCCTGAATATAAGTAGAGTCGTCACTCCAAGAATAAAGCTGTCCACCGCTGGCTTCAATTTCACGCCAAGCATCAGAGCCCTTAAAGACTTCGGCATATTTTTCTTGGAACATTTCACGCGAAACAGTCGACGCGACCGCGTCGCGCACTTCCGCAGTTGTCGGCCAAATGTCCTTCAAGAAGACGTCCTTCCCGTCCTTATCTTCACCGATCGGATCGCTGGTAATATCGATCGCCGTTGAGCCGGCAAGCGCAAAAGCCACAACCAGCGGCGGCGATGCCAAGTAATTCGTCCGAGTAAGCGGATGCACGCGCCCTTCGAAATTCCTGTTTCCAGAAAGAACAGCTGAAACAACAAGGTCGTTTTCTGTGATTACAGAAGACACCGCCTCAGGAAGTGGTCCGGAATTACCAATGCAGGTGGTGCAGCCGTATCCAACGACATAGAAGCCCAGCTTTTCGAGATAAGGCAGCAGCCCCGATTTCTCTAAGTATGCCGTAACGACCCGGGAACCTGGAGCCAAAGAAGTTTTAACAAACGGCTTCACTTTCAGTCCGCGCTCCACGGCCTTCTTCGCGACCAGCCCAGCACCAAGCATAACCGAGGGATTGCTCGTGTTGGTGCAGGAAGTAATCGCTGCAATCACAACCGCCCCGTGAGTCATTTCAGCGCTGTTGCCATTGTCTTTGTAAGTCCCCTTTCGAGCCAGGTCGCTCTTACTTAGGCCGAGACCTTTCGGCCCTACGGGAGCGGTCAAAACGCTTTCATAAGTCGGCCCGAGATCCTTCAGCGGCACCCTGTCATGCGGGCGTTTCGGACCGGCGACCGCCGGGTCGATTGTAGATAGGTCCAGCTCGACGACTTTGGTGTATTCCGGGTCGGGGCTCTCCTCGGTGCGAAACAGGCCTTGAGCTTTTAAGTATTTTTCTGTCAGCTCCACCGCCTCTTCCGGACGACCGGTCAGGTTCAAATACTCGATTGTTACATGATCCGTCGGAAAAAAGCTGACTGTTGAGCCCTGCTCAGGAGCCATGTTGCCGATTGTCGCTCTGTCGGCAACGCTCATCTGCGACAATCCGGGACCAAAAAACTCGACGAACTTTCCGACCACACCGATCTCGCGGCAGATCTCCGTAATTCGCAGCACGAGGTCGGTTGCGGTAGCGCCCTCAGGCAGCTTGCCGGTTAGTTTGATGCCGACTACATCCGGCACCAGCATATAAATCGGCTGACCGAGCATGACCGCTTCGGCCTCAATTCCTCCGACACCCCAAGCGACGACGCCCAAACCGTTAACCATCGGCGTATGTGAATCCGTCCCAACGCAGCTATCCGGATAAACGGTATTGGTCTTGCGATCCAGGTAGACACCCTCCGAGAGATACTCAAGGTTAACCTGATGAACGATTCCGGTCGAAGGCGGAACTACCCGCAAATTCTCAAACGCACTCGCTCCCCATTTAAGAAACTCATAACGTTCTTTATTTCGGTGCAATTCTTTCTTTTCGTTAAGCGCCAGCGCGTCAGCACGGTTAAAAAAGTCGACCTGAACCGAGTGGTCAATCACAAGATCGCAGCGCACCAGCGGGTTAATCTTTGTCGGGTCCCCGCCAAGTCTGTTCAGCGAATCTCGCATTGCAGCAAGATCAACAATCGAAGGCACACCGGTAAAATCCTGAAGTACTACTCTGGCAGGCTTGTAAGGCGTCTCCTCGCGCTCTTCAACCTGCGGCTGCCAGTTGGCGAGTTTCTTCACGTGTTCGTCGTTGAACGCGAATCCGTCGGCGTTGCGCAGCACTGGCTCAAGCAGCACGCGGATACTGTAGGGCAGACGCGACATTTTACCGACTCCCGCCTCTTCCAGAGCGGGGAGGCTGACATAGCTTACTGTGCCCGCTTTATCGGTTTTTAGTTCTCGCGTTACATCAAATTCGGATTTGGCCCCTGCCATTCGCTGCTCCTATAAAGTTCTTTTCGTATCCAGCTTCATGCGCGGTGGATATTATAGACTAGATTTGCTATGCGAAGCACTATTTTACAAGTGTTTACATCGCATATGGGGGCTGAATGATAACTTCGGTTGAACAAGCAAATGCAGACGACCTCTGCATCACCGGCGTCGAGCTAAAGCAGCTCAAGACTTTCCCCGACGATCGCGGCTTCTTTCGCGAGCTGGTGCGCCACAACGATCCTTTCTTCGCTGACCGCTTTGCTCAGTGGAGCCATAGTAAAATGGGACACAATACGGTCAAGGCCTGGCATTACCATCATCTACAAATCGACTGGTGGTATCTCGGCGTTGGTGTGATTGAAGTCGTACTTTACGACAACCGCGAAGAAAGTCCGACCTACCAACGCAAGATGGAATTCAAACTCGGTGATGCGGAGCTAGACTCTGACGCACTTGCGGCAGTAGTTAAAATTCCGCAGGGCGTGCTGCATGGCTTAAAGGTTGTTACTGACTGTGCGCACCTGTTCTACATCACCAGCGAGACCTACAATCCGCAGGACGAGGGACGCTTTAAGTTCGACAGCGAACTGGTACCGCACAACTGGGGCGACCCTGGCAAGCTGACAGTAGCTGAAAATGACAGGAAAGATTTCGTTCCAACGAACGAACGGACAGCACTCGCAGTTTAGGGCAGATCTTTCTTTTCTGCGCTGTCGCCCGTCATCGGCACGAAACGCACCGGCCCTAGGTTTTGCGAGGTGAAGTTGTCGCCATCACGTTCGATGACCATCAGATTTTCGCCCGCAGTGTTGGCGCTGCGAACTGGTATAACCAAACGACCGCGGTGGGCCAGTTGATCAAGCAAAGGAGGCGGAATCTCCGGCGTAGCGGCTGTTACGATAATCGCGTCGAATGGAGCCTCTTCCTTCCAACCTTGCCAGCCATCTCCGCTGCGAACAGTCACTGAGTCATAACCCAAAGACGAAAGCAGACTCTCTGCCTGCAGCGCCAGATCGTCGATTATTTCAATCGTAAATACCTTCGCACCGATTTCAGCCAGCACCGCTGCTTGATAACCGCTTCCAGTGCCAATCTCCAGCACACGCGAGCCTTGGGTTACTCGCGCCTCTTGAGTCATCAAAGCCACCATGAACGGCTGCGAGATAGTCTGCTCGCTGCCTATCGGCAAGGCTCGATCTTCATACGCCTCGTCTCGGTAGTACTCGGGCACGAATTGGTGACGGGGCACTCGAGACATCGCTTCGAGAACCTCCCTGCTGGAAAGCATATCTCGATCGAGACCTTTGCTGACGTAAGGACCGCTCATCGGCTGATTGGATTCCTCCGGACCGGCGCTGCTGCGAGCACAGCTACAGCATGCCAGCACCACCAGTAATAGCTGAATGACACAAAATCTAAGCACTTCTCACCTAAACCTAGCAGCTTCTAAGCATACTTCCCCTGCTGCCGGACACAATAAAATACCTAGATTCGGGCTGCTATTAAATTTGTTGACAGTCCGCCTGGACGCATTTATTCTTCTCTAAATAATCGTAGGTTTATCAAATACTTAGGCCTTTGGCCTCGCTCTAGTCGACCCTGTTGAGTCTGGGGTGACACTGTGCGGAGCTGTTAATTTGTGGACGCTGCGGAGGCAATAGAATAATTGTTCTAGTGCTTTGTAAAGCCTTCGTTTATTTTTAGTTCACCGAGTGTTATCTTATAAGCAGCTTAAAGTTGGGTTTTCTGGGTGGACGCGGCCGTATGATACGCAGAGAGCGGAACGAATTGAACAACGTTAGACCAATAGAACGTGAATACACAGCGAAGGAAGTGCAAACTATTCTTCGTGCGCTGACCGGCAACCAAGAAAAGATCGGTCTTGCGCTGCTGAACTACTACGCCCGTACCGACCTTGTCGTTGCGACAGGTAAAACCAAACAACGCGGTCGACCGAAATACAGCTACGCTGATGTTGTCTTACTGAGCTGGCTTTTCCGCATGAAGCGAGAAGGGCTTCCAGTGAATCGATTTCGCCGTGGTATCGCATACCTCAGAAAGAAACTCCCTCGAATCTACGAGTCTCCGAAAGATGTCGTGCTGCTAACTGACGGCAAATCATTGTTCCTCAAGCACAAAGTCGAGGAGCGTAAGGACATCGCCGAAGTTTTGACTGGGCCGCGCTCGGGGCAGTATGTTTGGGCATATTCGATTGGTTCGCTTATCGAGGAAGTGGACAAGGTAATTGATTCCCAGCTTCCAAAAGCCGCTTAGCGCACCTCTACGATCGACTTCTAACCGCAACTTAGCCAATGGAAAATTCCACGGCTAAGCACTGCTGCGCCAACTCTCGCACTATTCCTATCATGTTGGGCAGCTGGTATTAGTTGCTAGGCACGCATGCGAGCGCAGCGGGATTACATGGCAATAGCCTAGTACCAAGAAAGGCGCGTCGCTTGAGTATAACAGGCGGATGGGTTACGAAAATGGCCGTGAAACCGACAATTGATTCCTACATAAAGTCCGCGCAGGAAGTCTCGCAATCGCTTGACGCCTGCTCCGCCACTGCCGCATCGGCAGCCGAAAAGCTATGTGAAATTTTTCGCAGCGGTGGCAGGCTATACACCTGCGGCAACGGCGGCTCCACCTGCGACTCTATGCATCTGGTCGAGGAACTGGTCGCCAGATACAAGCGCGAACGCCCCGGAATAGCCGCGCACCATCTGTGCGATCCTTCGACGATGACCTGTTGGTCTAACGATTACAATTTTGATTCCGTTTTTGCCCGACAAGTAGAGACGCTTGTCGGCAGCACAGACGCGCTAGCAGTGTTCTCTACCAGCGGCAACTCGGACAACATCGTGTCTGCGTTAAAGGCTGCGCGGAAGATCGGCTGCACTACGGTGGGTTTTCTAGGAAAAGATGGTGGAGCGGCTGCGAAGCTGTGCGACTTCGCGATTATTGTCCCTTCAGATATCACGTCGCACATCCAGGAAGCGCATGCCGTATTCATTCACGCTATCTGCGAAGCAGTTGAAACCAGCTTGTTCCCCGACGCAAAATAGAGAGAACACATGGCAACAAAAGACGAGGTTACTGAGGCGCTAAAGGAGATAATTGATCCGGAGTTGTTCATCGACATCTGGACCCTCGGGCTGATTTACGATGTCGACATGAACGAGAGCACAGTCGACATAAAGATGACTTTCACCTCGATGGCTTGCCCCGCCGGACCGCAGCTCGTCGAAGAGGTTAAGTCAAAGATATCCGAACTTGAAGGCGTGGATAAGGTAAATGTCGAAGTAGTTTTTACTCCGCCGTGGCAGCCCTCAGACGAACTGAAGGCGATGTTGGGGATATAGTCGATTGGAATTTCTGCTTCCCGAAGAACTCGTATCATTTGAGAACTCACTTAGGCAGTTCTTCAGCAAGCACATCAGCAGCAAAGTTGTCCGCAGCGCCTGTATCGGCGAAGATGGGCTTGTGCCGGAGCTGGATCAAACTCTATGGCGGGAGCTGGCAGAAATGGGCCTGTTTGCCGCACCGGTCGCAGAAGACCTGGGCGGACTCGGGATGGGCGTAATTTCCGCAGAGTTAATACTCGGGCTTGCCGGTGAGTTTTTAGCACCAGCGCCAATTTTCGAGACACTGGGCTTAGGCACCGCGATTCTCTCAAACATCGACGGCAGCGAGCACTGCCGAGAGCTGCTTGAGCGTGCAGCAGCAGGTGAAGCAAAGCTGAGCGCAGCATTTGAGCAGCTGATTGTTGGAGAGCCTGCTGCTACAGCCAGCAGTTCCGATGAGCAGTGCACGATTTCCGGCAATTTCTCGCTCTGCCCGAGCGTTGGTTTCGCAGACACTTTGATCGTGCCCGCAAAATATGACGGCCGAGGAATTGCGCTTTACAGCGTTGAAACTGCTGATAGCGAACTGACGGCCTCGCCCTGTGAGACTTTCGACTGCATTAGACCGTACTTTTCGCTTGAACTACGCGACGTCAAAGCCAAGCGCTTAACCGCAGGCGGCCTAGATGAAAACAGTCTCAATAAACTTCGAGATATTATTTGCCTCTGCGCCGCAGCTGAAATGACCGGTGCCGCGAAACGTGCGCTCACCATGAGCGTCGACTACGCACAGACACGAACTCAGTTTGGTAAGCCTATCGGCAGCTTCCAGGCAATCGCTCACAAACTTGCGGACATGCACGTCCAGGTAGAATCCTCAAAGGCTCTGGTGCGGTTTGCGGCTTGGGCCTGCGACAACGACGAGAAGCAGCGCACTGATGCATGCCGCGCAGCGAAAGCGTATGCGAGCGGTGTTTGTCCTAAAGTAGCCCAAGACGCAATCCAAGCACATGGTGGAATAGGCTTTACCTACGAGTACGACCTGCACCTGTTCCTCAGACGAATTCGCTGCCTCTGCGCACTGTATGGCACTGCGTCATTTCACAGCCAATATCTCGGCGCAGAAACTGCCTAGATATACGTCCCCGGCTTCGGCCGCTTTTCCCCAACTTTGATTTCGTTGGTCTTCTTGTCGGTCCAAACGAAATAATGCTTTCCGCGCTTTTCCGGATGTTCGACCAAGTGCTCCTTGGCCTTAGTTACCCACTCTCCGCCGTTACAAGCGCGACCGAAAGCAGTAATGTGCGTCATTGGAAAGTTGGCAGCGTTCAGAGCCTTAAATTGTTCACGCTCTTTGTCGAGGCGCCCTTTTACTTGCTTATACTCCTTCTCTATCGCTGCGGCACCTTCGGTGCCCTGCGTCCGAGATTTGTACTTTGACTCGACAGCACGAAAATCGATTACGGTCTGCTGAATCTTTTCGTTTAGCTCCTTGATCTGATCCTTGAAATTCTCCTGCTTAAGCGCTCCACCGCACTCAATTTGAGCAAACGCATTTGGTGCAAGTAAAAATATCAATAGAACTGCTGCTGTGGATCTCAGAATCATTATTCCCTCCCGATTGCGATTAATATAGTCCCAGCTGTTTTGCTGCTACCTGCGCCATTACTTCCGAAGTGCCGCCGCCGATTGTATTAAGGCGAAGGTCTCGCAGCCAGCGCTCTGGTCTAAACTCCGTCGTGTATCCGTAGCCGCCGTGCAGTTGAAGGCAGCGGTCCGCAATTTCGATTGCTAACTCACAAACAAGCTGCTTAACGAGCGCGGTTTCAGTAACGCAGGGCTCCCCGTCATTAATCCGAGCGACGATTTCGTGACAATATGCTTTGCCCGCCTCAAGACGACTCCAAAGATTAGCTAGGAGGGTTTTACTATTGTCGAAAGAACCAACCGTCTTTCCAAATACGCGCCGGTCGTTGACGTATGCAACTGTTTGCTCAAGACATGCTTCCGCGCCGCCAAGAGAGTTGAGAGTTAGCATCATTCGCTCCCAGTTGAGCGACTCCCTTGTGTAGTACCATCCCTTGCCGATCTCACCGAGGCGTTGAGACTCATGCACTCGTACATCTTCAATTGACAGTTCAGCCGTGTCAGACGCGTGCCAACCGAGCTTGTCGAGTTTGCGGGCGACCTTAAAACCCGGATCC
>JAUIIP010000024.1 GCA_030431555.1 bacterium | reverse complement strand
AAGCAAAGGCAGAGCCGACCTCTTCCGACAAGCCTAAGACCAAAATCTACGGCAAGGAAGAGGTAGTCAAACTTCTGAAACAGAAGAACCCTAAGGGGTGGTTCAGCGGCGACGAAGATTGGCTGCCGGCTGATATCGATCGCGGGAGGTTTCGCATCACATGCTCCGGCCTCTCAAAAGGTCAGACTCCGATGCTGGAACGCCGCTCCGCTAAAGTAGACGGGAAGTATATATACGAGTTCCGTCTGCGGGCGTGAGGTTGCCATGGGCGGCCCCAATAGGTTTGTACATTCTCGACAGACCACGCCCGCCCATTTCCACGGTATTTGACCTGCTAAAATTTCCGCAACAATTCCGGGGAATCCGAGCCGAGAAGCGACCTAGACTTTTCGGCACCCCTCAGCTAACTTTCAGACTCAACACAAACCAGTAGTCGTGTTTCGTTTGGATCATTCTCTTTGATTCATTTTCAAAATAAGGAGAATCTGATGATTCTCAGACATTCGATCAAGTGCAGCTTGCTCGTCGCTTTTGCATTCTGCGCTTCGACAGCACTCTTCTCAGCTTCTGCTTACGCCGAGGCTAAGAAACCAAATGTCTTGGTAATTTGGGGCGACGATATCGGCGTCTGGAATATCAGCCACAACAACAATGGCATGATGGGATACAAAACTCCCAACATCGACCGCATCGCAGACGAAGGTCTGTCGTTTACTGACTACTACGGACAACAGTCCTGCACTGCCGGACGCGCGGCATTTCTCGGCGGCAATGTTCCGGTGCGCACAGGCATGACCAAAGTTGGCCTGCCGGGTGCTAAAGAAGGCTGGCAGGAATCTGATGTCACCATAGCCGCTGTGATGAAAGGATTAGGGTACGCGACCGGGCAGTTCGGAAAAAACCATCAAGGTGACCTTGATAAGCACCTACCGACAAACCACGGATTCGATGAATTCTTCGGCAATCTTTATCACCTCAACGCGGAAGAAGAGCCGGAACACCGTGATTATCCGAAAGACGAAAAGTTTCGAAAAAACTACGGTCCCCGTGGAGTTATTCGAGCCAAAGCCGGAGGGAAGATCGAGGACACCGGACCGCTCACGAAAAAGCGAATGGAGACGGTAGACGAGGAGACCCTGGCAGCGGCCAAAGACTTCATCAAGCGCCAGCACAAGGCGGGCAAGCCGTTCTTCTGCTGGTGGAACGCCACGCGAATGCACTTCAGAACCCACGTCAAGAAGGACCACTTTGGGATATCCGGGAAGGACGGCAACAACTACCAGGACGGTATGGTTGAGCACGACATGCATGTAGGAGAGTTGCTCGACCTACTCGATGAAATGGGGATCGCCGACGATACCATTGTTTTCTATTCAACCGACAATGGTCCGCATTTTAACACCTGGCCCGATGCCGGAACGACAATGTTCAGGAGCGAAAAGAACTCAAACTGGGAAGGTGCTTACCGAGTTCCGGCATTCGTGCGCTGGCCCGGCAAGTTTGAGGCCGGCAAAACGCTTAACGGGATGGTCGCCCACGAAGACTGGCTGCCTACTCTGGCGGCGGCAGCCGGCGAGCCGAACATGGCGGATAAACTCAAGAAAGGCATCAAGTTAATCGGCCGACGCTACCGGAACTACATCGACGGCGTAAATATGATGGATTACTTCACCGGCAAGACCGACGAGTCACCGCGGAAGCAGTTCATCTACGTGAACGACGACGGGCAAGTGGTTGCCCTGCGCTACGATGCTTGGAAAGCAGTGTTTCTTGAGAACCGAGGTCAAGCCTTCGGCGTTTGGCGCGAGCCGTTCACCGAACTCAGAGTTCCGCTTTTGTTCAACCTGCGCAGGGACCCCTTTGAGAGAGCCCAGCACAATGCGAACACTTACGACGACTGGTTCCTCGACCACGCCTTCGTCCTTGTGCCTCTGCAGAAGCTGGCGGCGGACTTCCTCAAGACCATGTCCCAGTATCCGCCAAGTCAAACTCCCGGATCTTTTAATCTAGAAAAGATTCAGAAACAGCTTGAGTCGGCAACGTCAAGTTAGACATCCGTCGTAACCCCGCGCAGACAGGGTCTGCGCGGGGACCTAAGATCTCTCTTAATTTAGTAGGACCAGTTTCATGAAAACAGCTTACTTGATTCTGCTCTCTTTTTTAGTTCAGACAGTTTGTTCCTTCTCGTCTGCGGTCGCTGAGCCGCTCCCCTCATGGAACTCAAACAAAACGAAACGGACACTCGTCGAGTTTGTTGAAAGCACGACAACCCCCGGTTCGAAAAAATTCCTCGAACCCTCAGACAGAATTGCCGTATTCGACAACGACGGCACTCTCTGGGCCGAGCAGCCTGTTTACTTTCAGGCGCTATTTATTTTCGACCGTATCAAGCAGCTTGCACCTAAGCACCCCGAGTGGAAAACCGAAGAACCATTTGCCTCAGTTCTCCGAGATGACTACAAATCCGCTCTAGCTGGTGGAAAAGAATCGCTCCTAAAAATGACAATGGCGACTCATGCCGGCTTGACAACAGAAGACTTCCACGGCATCGTCAAACAGTGGATCGACTCAGCAAAGCATCCGAAGACTTCACGCCCCTACACAGAAATGATCTACAAACCAATGCTCGAATTGCTGGAATATCTGCGCGACAACGGATTCAAGACGTTCATTGTTTCGGGTGGCGGCATCGAGTTCATGCGCCCATGGGTCGAGAAGGTTTACGGAATTCCGCCGGAGCAAGTGATCGGCTCAAGCATAGAGACGAAGTACGAGGTCAAGAACGGAACCCCGAGCCTCGTGAGGCTCGCCGAGCTTAACTTCATCGACGACAAAGCCGGCAAGCCCGTAGGAATTAATCAGCATATTGGACGGCGACCAGTGCTGGCGTTTGGAAATTCAGACGGTGATTTCGAGATGCTGGAATGGACAACCGCAGGAAAAGGTCCTCGACTCGGTGTATTGATTCACCACACCGACTCCAAGCGAGAGTGGGCCTATGACCGCAAGTCACATATCGGAAAACTCGAGCGCGGCCTCGATGAAGCAAAAACGCGCAATTGGCTTATAGTGGACATGAAGAGAGATTGGGAGGAAGTTTTTCTCCCTGACAATGGTTAGCGCAGCGATTGTTTGCTTTATGAACGCTCCGACAACGAACCACGCTCTTAAGAAAATTTGGCTTGCATGTGTCTGCTGCGCAGTGCTTCCGATAGCGAGCTGCTCCCACCTTAAATCTGGGGCGAGCAGCAAGGGGCAGAGTATATACAGGAACGATCCGGCAGAACTGCGGGCAGGGGCCGAGGTTTACAACAATCACTGCGCCCGCTGTCACGGCCTCTATGCCGACGGCGAAGGGATCGACGCTCGTTTCCGCAGCGTCCCGGTGCAAAGTTTTGTCGACGGCTCCTTTGACAAATCTCTCAGTCTTACTGCTGCCAACATCACCTACGGCAAAGGGAAAGAAATGCCCGCTTTCGAGAACAAGCTAACAGAGCGCGAAATTAGGGCTGTGGCTGCGTACGTCCTAAGCCTGAACCAAAAAGAACCATCCGATAAGTAGCGGCTATTAAGCAACATTTTGTCCCCCTCCCGCCGCATTTCCGCTTAAATATATTCAACTGTATGATAAATATAACAATCTCGCTTTGCCGTGGGCGACCAGGCGAGATCCTTTATGATGCTAACTGTCCTTTAACTAGTTGACCTTACGGGCCTATCCGGTAGGCAGCAGCGGAATCCGATGAAAAAGAGATCTTTTACTACTCGCGAGCCCGAGCGGCAAACCAGCAAAGAGTCACTAGAGGAGACCACCGCAAGGCTGCGCGCGGAAAATCAAGCCCTGCGCGAGCAAATGGCACTGCTAACAGCGAACAGCCCCACCCACCAGCAAAAGGCACAGCAGGCCGCAGTGCTTGAAATCAGTATGCAAGCGCTCAAGGAGCACGACTTGGCTACAATGGCCCAGTTTGCGGCCGAACGAGTTGCTGCCGCCCTGGACTGTGAGCTCGTGCAGGTGCTCGAACTCGAGGAAAGCAAGGAACAGTTTGTCCTGCGCGCAGGGGTGGGCTGGGCCAATGGAATGATTGGAACTGCCTCAGTCCCAATTTCTGCAAACTCTCATGCGGGCTATGCACTAGAGACGCGGCGGCCCGTTTATTCGTCTGACCTACAAGGCGAGCGTCGCTTTACCCCTTCCCCAATCCTTCAAAGCCATCATGCCAAGAGCGGTATCACCGTTCTTATCTACGGCACGGACGGACAACCTTATGGAATTCTTGGCGCCCACTCAACCCAGCTGCAAGATTTCAACCAAGGTGACATTGCTTTCTTGCAGCAGGTTGCCACTATTCTCGCTGTGACTTTCCAGCGCTTTGCCGTCGAAGTAGAGCGCGAGCAGATCGAACGACGGTTCAGAGATTTAGCGGATAACATCTCTCAGCTCGCATGGACGGCTGATGCTGATGGCTGGATATTTTGGTACAATCGGCGATGGTTCGAATACACCGGCACCAACTTCGAAGACATGCAAGGCTGGGGGTGGCAAAGTGTTCACCACAAGGATTACGTTGAGACCGTTACAGAGAAATTCAAGCGGCACATTGTAGCCGGCATACCTTGGGAAGACACCTTCCCAATTCGCGGCAGAGACGGAGAGTATCGCTGGTTCTTATCCCGAGCTATGCCGATCTTCAACGATGACGGAAGTGTGCGCTTGTGGTTCGGCACGAACACTGATGTTACAGAACAGCTTAGAGTTGAAGAGGAACTGGAAGAAAGCCGCCGCAAGCTTCAGGCAATTATCGACAATGCGCCGACGGCTATCTATGCCAAAGACCGACATGGCGTCTATGTTTTGAGCAACCGCACCCATGCGCAGATGCTCGAGTGCGAGTCGGGCCCAGTTGTCGGGAAAACAGATGCCGACTTCGTCTCCTCACGACAGTTGAAATCCGACTACGCCAACAACGACCAGGCGGTCTGGCAATCGGGGGAAGCAATTGAATTCGAGGAACGTCTGGTCACAGACCATACAGAGCGCATATTCATCTCGCTAAAGTTCCCGCTGCGAACCGCTGACGGTGAAATGTACGCTGTTTGCGGAGTTTCGACTGACATAACTGAGCGCAAAGCCAACGAGCGCCATTTGCACGAAGTTATGGCGGAGCTAAACCACCGAGTAAAGAATACAATCGCGGTAATTGACGCAGTAGCATCGCAGACCCTGCGTGCTTCTAAAGATCTGAAGCAGTTTGAAGCATCCTTTCGAGAGCGGCTGCATTCTATCGCGGCAGCGCATACTCTGCTAACAAGAACAGACTGGAAGGGAGCCGAGCTCGGAGCAATTCTTCGCGCGGAGCTTGAGCCCCGCGTCGGCTCAAGTGAACAATTGAATTTTATTGGACCGGATCTAGTGCTTGAACCTAAGCCCGCCCTCGCGGTTCATATGGCGGTGCACGAGTTGGCGACAAATGCCGCAAAGTATGGTGCTCTATCAGAATCCGAAGGAGAAGTGTCAGTCCAATGGCGCCGCGATGCGGACGAGATCGAAATTCTATGGAAAGAACGCGGTGGACCTGAACCCGCAGCGAATATTAAAAACGGCTACGGCACGAAAATGATCGAGGCGGTTTTGTCGCATGAGTTGAGAGGCAGCATTAACCGGCAGTTCAACAAAGACGGTTTCTCCTGCGTAATTCGCTTCAGCATGATGCCGTCAGACACTGCGACTCAGCACACCTCCAAGTCCGTCGCCCAGAGGGGCGCCCGGGTGCTGCTCGCCGAAGACAGCGCGCTGCCGGCTGCCGAAATCGCGAAGTGGCTTTCGCAGCAGGGCTTTCAAGCAATCGGACCTGCCACGACCGTCGCTGAAGCATTGACGCTTATTGATGATTTGCCTGATGCCGCTCTACTGGATGTGGACCTGCACGGTGAGAAAATTTTTCCTGTAGCCCAACGTCTTCGCGAAGCAGGCAAGCCATTTGCATTCTTGACCGGATTTTCTGCTTCGGACCTGCCGGCGGATTTTGCCGGTTTTCAAATCTTTAACAAGCCCTTCCCTCACGAACTTGTCGGCGACTGGCTTAAACGGACACTGCCTAGCGTCTAGGCTTCGCAGCTATTCTCAGAGCGCTTTTTACAGAATTGCGCCCATCTCGCCGTTTTTAAGCCGGACAGGCAGTAAAATGCGGCAGAGCGCTGAGCAGCATGACCCACATCATTTAATCCCCAGACTTGAGCGTGATACCGATGAATTCAGAATCCAGGAGGATCACATGGGAAAAAATATTATTTACATCCACAAATCCGCGTCTAATCAGCCGAGCAGTATCTCAAGGCGCTCGTCGCCGGTAATCGAGAGCAAAGAAGGCACCGAAACAAGATACCGACAAAAAGAAGAGCGACGGCGATTGCTTCCACACGGTCTGCATCGTTTTGTAAATAGATTCCCAATTGGAATGCTTACCGCGACCGTCTTGCTGGACCTCGGCGCGCTCTTAAGCGGAAGCAGCGCCATGGCATCTGCAAGCTTTTATACTTTGGCACTCGGGCTAATATTTGGCGTCATAGCGGCTTTTTTTGGAATCGCGGATTGGATGGCTTCCTCCGACAACACCGGCGTAAAAACGATCGGCATGGGCCACGGCTTTCTTGCAATCATTGCGCTCGCGCTATTTGCCTACTCATTTTTCATTAGATATCTCGACCCAGCCAACCCATCCAACTCTGCTTACGCGCTGTCATTTGCCGGCTTTGCTGCTTTAATATGGACTACTGTGAAGGGTCATCAGATGGTGAGCAAGTATGCAGTCGGAATTGACCCAAATGCCTGGCGGAGAAGCCTAGAAATGCGTCAGCACAATGAGTTAAGAAATGTACGTGACGCAGCACACCGCGAGCTGACAACAGACGCCGAGCCGGACAAACGCCAGGCCTTTACCAAATAGGTCGAAAATCGGCGCGCCGTTGAGTATCGCGGCGCGCCGCTTAACTAAAGGCCCTGTCCCGTCGCAGTATCCACCCGCTGGACAGAGTTCACCTGTCTTACGGGAGGCGCTGGATGGGGCAAGACTTCCCACAGTAGATCTTCGATGATCTCTTGAAGACTTGGAACGGGATAATACTTGCGCCGGCCCGGAGGATCGTCATTGCATTCGCATCCGGGAATCGAGAAGCGACCCCAGCAATAGGCATCCCCTTCCTTGTTAACGGTGATGCCCATGTACGGCTTCAGTCCTTCCTTGCAGAAATCTCCCAAAGCACCGCACGTCGGTTCTATGTCGTTCGGCGTAAATTCACACTTTCGACCTTCTTTCAGACTTTCCAGCGCGTAACACATGTCTTCTAACTGGTCGTTTATTTCCTCAATTCCGTCACCGAGCATTTCTTCCATTGACGGGCAGAGGCCGAGCAAAGAGCCTAAGCCGACAGCAGCGTGGCCTGCAGCTCCAGGCGCGTGCGACATCAGAGTGTCGCAGAGCTTGTCCGCAAAAAGCGTGTTGTACTTATCTTCAAGCAGGCCTGTTTCTTCCCGTATTTGCTGAACCTGCTCCGCTGTAAGTTTAAATGGTCCACCGACGGTGATTCCGCCGGATACGTCCTGAGCAAATGTATTCTGCACGGTTAATAAACTAATGATTGAAGCAATTGATGCCCTTATAAAGAACCTTTTGATATCCAACGACCTATCCCCAAATTACTTACCTGCTCGACCTTCGCCCCGACAGCGATTCGGCCAAGCAATTCTAAACAACGATTTATTGAAGGTGCGTCTCTCGCTCCGGACCCCCGTCCCACTGATATGTTATGGGGGCATAGCCGGAGGGCGTGCGCTTAACGGCCTGCACAGGCAGAGTCAAACCCGCACGACGGGTTCGACTTGAGCGACCGGATTAATCAGATAGGGCGCCCTAGGTAACCTGCTGTAATAAAAGTGATTATTTAAAACGCTATTTCTTGACTGAAACTTTGAGGGAACTATAATCGGCCAGTTTGCTCTTTGTCACGCCATCCTTGGGAAGGAGGTGTGTTTTGAATCAGGTTTTGGACAAAGCCTTCGTGGGTACCGGATGTACCCTGCAAGCGGCGCTTCGTAGTAAGCGCTATGCGCAGCTCCTTTCCGAGGAGCTGCGTCTTGAGGACGAGGTTTGCGACGACCCTCTGGCAACCGCGGCACTTCATGCCGGCCCGGTGCCTGTCACAGTCTGTCTCAACACAAAGCAGGGTGAGCGCGCAGAGCGTGCGATCCTAAAGCTGCCTCAAGTGAAGCGCGATCCTCAAAGGCGTGCTCTGTTCAGACTGCTCGGCGAGCGAATAGCAATCGCTGCCAGCAATCGTTTGCCGCTGCGCATTCGCCGTTTGGCAAAGCGTTGGGGTGAGCTGGAAGAGTTCGAGCAGCGCGCTCTTCTGATGGCACTGTCGTCGTTTCTGGAAACTTCAGATCTCGACAAGCCGAAAACTCGGGATGAGGACCTCGCCAATCAGCCGGACGAGCGGGTCATGCCTGCTGTGTATCGCCCGGGTCGTAAAGGCTTGCCCCACCCCAACTGCCTCGGCAAAGCCCAGCTTCTCGCCGGGTTCGTGCGTCTTACGGGGGCGCAGGCTTATGGCTGCACTCCAATCCTGCAGTACGATCAGGCCAGACTCGCCATTCACATCGACATTTGTCAGGCGACACTGGAAGCGCTTGAGTCTATGCCCGACTATAATCGGCGCTGGGCTCGCAAACTCCGCAAGGCGATCAAATCCGACAAGGAAAAGCTCGCTTATCCCTCGTGGCAGCACGCGGGAGTGCTGATTAAGCTTGTCAGCGGCAAGTGGATGATCGTCGACCCGAATTTCCGGGGCGTTCAGGAACTGCCGGACCAAGCCAAGGTTCGCGAAGCGCTTGAGCGGCTTAGCAAATTCGAACGAGTCCAGCCGGGCGTAGCAGTTCTCGACGGCCCGCGCGATTTGCGTAAGAGCTGTCGACCGCATCGCCGCAGGCTGAAGCGCGGTATCGAACCTGCCCGTTTTGTTGCAGAGGAAGCTATGCGCACTCCGCTCGACCTCGACAAGGTTGTCGAGCGAATCATGCGCTCCAAGCATTTCAACGCAATTAGAGACGGTATGGGCATCCCCGCTGCGGTCCGCCGTAAGCGCGGCCGAGAAGGCTCGCTAAGATGGTGGCTGCAGTGGCAGATCATCTCGACTCAAGCCCGGTCAAAATCGGGAATGCAAACGACAGCAGGCGCGCTGAAATCAGTCCTACTGGATGTCAGCGACCGCCTGCTGGAAACCGGCATACGCTGGTTCGACGTGTCTCAGTACATCGATACTGGCCTGCGGCTGCATCCGCAGCGCGAGTATCAGGAGCTGGGGCATTTCCTTGCGACCGCCACGGTCGCGCACATCGCAGTAAACGCAAACAGGTCTTCGGAGACCGAGGAGGTGCTAGTCACAGAAAGCGCATGCCAGTTCCGATTGTATCATCGGATGCTGGAGCTCTTTAACGGCGGAAACAGTCAGGGCGCGTGGGATGCAGCACTTGCCCTCGACGCACTCCCGTTCCGTTTAGGGAGCGTAAACCGCCTGCTGCCGAAGCTGCAGGCGCGCAACCACACTCTTATTAGGAGCATGACATGCCCCGAAAAAAGAAAGGCAACCAAGGTGACGGAAGCGGGAAGAAGAAGGGCGAAGCGGCCAAGAAGCCGGACAAGCCCTCCGACTCCCGTCCGCGCGGAACCGGCGCCTCGACCGAGCAGCACTCGGCGACGGCGTTGATGACGCGTGAGTCACCGGTGGCCTGACACCATCGTGCGCATGCCGGGCGCGGTGCTCACTCCGAGCACCGCGCCCGCGCTTTCATCTCTGAAGAGGTTCTAGATTGCCTTCTTCCCGGGATGAACCCTTTAAAAACAAATTAGAACATAGGCTACGACAGCAGCCCGCGGAGAAATGAGTTAGAGCCGACCCGCAAATTTCGCAGCGAATAGCCTCCCTCCTGGACTATCAGCAGCGGGACACCGACCGCCGAAAACTGTTCGCCAATTCGGCGCATGCCGTCGCGGCTCACATCAAAGGTACCTGTCGGATCGCCGCCCATGATGTCATAGCCCAGCGAGAGCACGAAATAGTCGGGCTTAAACTTCGCGATAGAACGTAGAGCTGTTTGTAGAGTCTTCAAATAACGCTCATCGTCGACGGGAGGAAACAACGGATAGTTGCGATTAAACCCCCTACCTGCTCCCTTGCCTGTTTCGTCTTCAAATCCGCAAAAATACGGATAAGCCTGCCTCGGGTTACCGTGAATTGAAACTACGTAAACATCACTTCGCTCATAGAATATATTCTGCGAGCCGTTGCCGTGGTGATAGTCGATATCAAGCAGAGCAACCTTGCCTTCCTTAGACAAAAACTCAGCGGCAATCGCGGCGTTGTTGAAGTAGCAAAATCCGCCGAACGCACTGCGTTCCGCATGGTGGCCGGGCGGACGACACAGCACGTAGCAGCGCCGAGAACCGTTCTTAATCAATGTCGCCCCGGTCAAAGCCGCATCTACTGCTATTCGCGCAGCCTCATAAGCATTGCGCGTCACAGGTGTAAACGTATCAAGGCAAAAATATCCGACACGCATCTCCCAGGTACGAGGAAGGCGCTCCTGCTGGCGCAGCGGAAAAACGTTAGGGTAGATAAGATGATCCGGCGACAGCTCTTCCTGCGCTTCTTTAAGGAAGTGCACAAGCTTCTTGTCATGAACCGCTGTAATGTATTTCTCGCCAAAATGCCGCAGAGGCTGCTCCGAATGAGAAATGTCCTGAAGGCCGCGCCTGATCGCACTGACTCGGGCCGGTCGTTCGACGTAGCCGCGCTCCCTTAAGTGATGAATTTGTTGAGAGTCACCCGAACTTATTAAATCTATTGAGAGTCGTGTCGGCGACTTTGAACTCTGCTTCTTGGCACTCGAGTACTGCGGCGGACGAAGCTGAACCGGATCGTCTTTTACTGAGTCAATGATTGAGCGCAATGTCGAATCGCTGCTCGTCATCTGCGCCTTAGCACCAAGAATGCATTCGATAGCGTCGCGAACTTCTTTACGTGAAGGATTTTTGCCTCGGTCAAGCGAGTCGTAAACTAGAAACGTTGTGTAACCCTGATTGCCTTTGTGGGTTTTCTTCTCGTAGGCCGTGTTAACTATTGGCCGCGCACCAAAGCGTTCATAGAACTCAAGCCTGCGCCGATTCACCGCAATCCGCTCCGGCTCCTTTAGCAGCGACGGTTCATCGGGCGGAACATCCATAAAAATACCTATGCAGGGCTTGCGGCGAAAGTGATCACGTGTTGCCTCGTATACTGCGGCACCGTATCCACGCTTCGAACGAGCCGGGTCCGCAGCAAGATAGTCCAGGTAAGCCGCTTTTGAATCGGCGAAATAAAACGAAAGGCTGAAACCCAAAATCCGTTCTTTTGGGCCTTCCGCCACCAGCAACACAGGCTCAAACGACTTAGGACCGCCTTCCCGAAACAAATCGGCAATCTTGACCGCGTATTCCGGGTAGTAGGAAAAAGCTCGCCGATAAATGCGAACCACAGAAGAAAAAAGCTTTTGTTCCTCGCGGCGGATTGGACTGTAAATTTGACGTATTCGAAACATTCGCCGCCGACCGCTAAATAGGATGCCAAAACGGAATATCTTGTTCTAGTCATTCTCCCGACTTGGTGCAAGCCTCTCCGAGCTAGGAAGCTTGGGGTGCTTAGACGTTGTCATGGATACGGCGCACCGAAGGAACCACCGCCGGCCGTCACTCAAGAATGAGTGGTGTTCTTAACAAAAAGGGAACAGTCGCGGTATCAAGCAAGCGACGACTGCCCCCGTTGTTTTACTGATGTCGGCGTTTAGCAGCGTTGCTTATCTAGCATCTCGCTGTGACTGAGACTTACTTCTAAACTTTTCCTCTGTCTCTCGCGACTCCTCGCGGGAAGACTGCTTTTCTCGGTTCTTTGATTCCTTGTTCTTATTCTTTTGGTTTTGTTTATCGCCCATTACAGATCTCCTTTCAGCAAATATAGACGGTACTTGATGCAATTCGCACCAATCCGGGTATCATCGCGCTTACGGCAATTCGCTGCCATGACGGCAATCATCAGTATAAAAGCTGGATAAATCGGACCACAGCGTAACAGCTTCAGCTCGGCGTCACGGAAGCTTCAACTGGATTCTAATCTCATCTCCGGTATAATCGCCGTGCACAGCGGCAAGGAAGAAACCAAAGCTCGTCGGAGGCGCTTAACTTGGTTCGCGCTAAGCAGATCCACTGCACAAGAGGCCAAGGTGCCGCCGAGTATATTATCGGCATAATTCTCGTGGCGATTATCGTGCTCGTAGCAGTCCGGCATTTTGGCAGCAGCGTAAAATGCCAATTCGACAGTGCGTCGCAGCAAATCGACGGCGGCGCGGGACTTGGTTCTGAGGACTGCACATCCGAGACTGATCTTTCCGACTCCTCCACAGACTCAGAACCACCACCTGCGGTCGAACCCCCAGGACCGCCGCCACCACCCGCACCCGCACCTCCACCACCTGCGCCAGCACCCCCCGCGCCGCCTCCTCCGGCACCAAGTCCTCCAGCTCCGGCAGCGCCGGCACCTGCACCGGCTCCTAGTTCAGAGCCGCCCGCGTCCGATCCTCCAGAGACTACCGAAGAGGAACCTAAATGCGTGCAGTGGGCCCAGCAGTTAGTCCCCGGCCCTGGGGGAGTAATTGAGTTCATCGAAGTTTGTGTTTGGTGGGAGTAAGAACGGCGCTGCCGAAGTCAACGCATAGATTTGTCACCGACATATGGCTCAAGATGAACCAATACGTCGCGAAGACAGGCATGTCGCTTCAACAAAAAATCTCGAACAGCATGCCCGATTGCATGTCCTTCCTGCACAGTTATTTCTGGATCGACTTCTAAGTGAATGTCCGCTAAATACTCAAGCCCTGATTTCCGCACCCACAAAGTCTCAACTCCCAGCACTCCCGACACACTAAGAGCATCGATCCGAATCGCTTGAACAAAGTCTTGGTCGGCCTGGGCATCCATAAGCTCACTTGCAGACTCTCTGAAGAGTTTGGAAGCAGAAAACACAATGGCACACACTATCACCAGAGCAGCAACTTCATCTGCCCAAACGTAGTAGTTACCGCCAAACCTAACGATGCTCAGACCAACAAGCGCAGCGAACGCAGAGAAAGCATCGGCCCGGTGATCCCATGCGTGAGCCATGATCGCACTTGACCCAGTACGCTCAGCAACTCGGACTTTAAATTGGTACAAACATTCCTTGATAAGGACATTCGCGCCGGCAATCCATAGCGTCCAGGTCGGCGGAAGATCATGCTGCAACGTGAAGCGAGATACCGCTTGCGCGGCAACCCAAAGCGCAGAGACAACAACAAGCAAAGACACATTTACTCCTGCTATCGCTTCTGCTCGAGTATGACCATATGGGTGGTTTGCGTCGGGAGGTTTTTGCGCAAACTGAAGGGCTACCAGTATTGCAACAGTCGTCAGTACATCACCCAAAGAGTTAACCGCGTCCGAGATAAGAGCAAAGCTCCCGGAAATCAGACCGCCGAAAAGCTTAACAACGCCCAGGACTAAGTTTACAACCAGTCCAAGCAGCGCCGCCCGAAAAACCTCCCGATAAACCGGCTTCGCAGCGTCATTTAAAATTCTTCTTTCCCCCTTATGTGACATTACCGGCGTCTTAAAAACTCCAAGCAGAACTAGAACTATCCCGGGCAAAAACAACCAAGGCTAAACACACCTCAGCAGCCCAAACTTAATTAAGTAGTGAATGCTTCGTCGCACACGCGGCGCGTCTTCGGGAAGTGCCTCTGACAGCAAAGTCCGAATAGAAATCCCTCCATCTGTTCGTGCAAGTTCAAGCCAGTGCTGCATGACCTCCGGCGCAACACGCGCCTCGGCACCAAAGCCACTAAGTGGATTGCTCAGAACATTGCTTAGTTCGATTGCAGTGGATTCAGGGACCACGAGTGACTCGTCGTCTCCAAGAACATCCGACGGGTAATGCGAAAACGCCGCGGTCGGGTCCGGGCAGCGAAAAGCCGTAGAGCGTATTGACTTCAACTTCGCCCCAGTTGCGCGCCTGCGCTCAGACATTTCACTCCAGAGCGCTTCATACTGAGGAATAATCGTTTTCCAATCGTAGTTCTCCCTCGCACGCTTGCGTCCACTTTCTCCAAGAGCAAGGCGCAGCTCGCGGTTATCAAGCAGCGCTGACAAGCTTCGCGAAAATGCATCTATGTCGACGCTTACAGCGAGCGAAGCATTGCCGACGTAAGTCGGATAATTAATGCTGCCGCAGTGATATGCAGCTGCAAGATCCGCCGCGGTGCCCTCCGCCGCCATAACCGTAGGCACAAGTAGACCGTCGGCGTCGTGACGCACAGTCTCTCGATAGCCGTCCCAGTCCGCAGCAACCACAGGCAGTCCGGCAGACATTGCTTCAATCGGCGTTAGCCCAAAAGTTTCTTGAATGTTGTCGGGCAGTGAGACGAATATATCAGCAGCTGCATAAAGTCCGTTTAGATCGCTTGCACTCGGTCGCTTGCTAACGCTTGCTCTGATGTGCGGCGCAAATTCCCGCACAGCCAACTGAAATGCCTGCTCATCTTCGTCACACTCGAACCAACCAGCAAAGATGACTTGAAGCGGCGCACCGAGTTGAAGCGCGCACTGCTCAAAGCCAAGCAGCATCGGCACCGGGTTAGCTTTCGTAAATGTGTTGATGCGCCCTGGGGCGAGCACAACCGGCTCGTCTGCCCCTACTCCGAGGCGACTGCGAAGCTCCGCTCGCAACTGCTCACGTTTTTCTCCATCAGGGAACGCCGCCGTATCTGTACCTAAAGGAATCACCGGCAGCATCGGACCCGGCTGCGGCTGGGCCTGCATGCGCTCGCTAAGATAGCGCGCAGATTCGTCGAGCACACGTTCAACGAGCTGCTTTCCGGCAGATGACGCACAGACGATTGCGTCCCAAGGCTGAACCGGCGCAGTCCAAACGTCGGCAATTGCCTCATACACCTCGCGAATCGCCAGCGTGTAAGTTATCCCGCAAAGGCTGTAAGCGGCTGGAGCATAACGCTGCCACGCAAAGCGCGAAATCATCGGGTCCGGCCGAAACAGCGTCCCAGCCTGCGCGAGCAAAGTTTGGTGAACCGGGTTGATCTGCTGGCATTCGAGCGGCCTAGCCGCGTGTGATTTTACGTAATCGGCGAAATGCCTGGCTTTGGCTGAGCTGGCGGTGTAGCAGAGCACCCGGTCGAACGATCCGTATCGAATATAGGCTCTCAGGAAGCCCTCAGCTGCGGCTTTTCGCCCGACGAGCTTCTGCGAGCCGGCATCGAAGTCCCCGGGATCATAGGCAATTGCAGTTGAGAGGCGAATCTGAGCCATCTAGTCCATCTTACTGAAATTTATTATTATTTCGCCCCCAATTATCATTCGAAGCCGGGCGTATGTCGACAATATAACTGAGAAAGGAAGTCCAGGCAGTATCAAGGACGGTCTAGATGTCTATCACTATTGGCAGTAGTTTAGCCGGCATCCGAGCAGTAAACGAGCTCGGCAAGGTGAGCTCCGAGCTGCAAAAGACATTTACCCGTCTGTCTTCCGGCGCACGAATCAACTCGGCAGCGGATGATGCCTCCGGTCTTGCTGTTGCCTCCAAACTCGAACTTTCTTCAAGGGTCTTCAGCCAAGCTATTCGAAACGTAAACGACGGAGTAAGTCTGCTCAGCATTGCAGACTCCGCTCTCGAGAGTCTAGGCAACATCGTCGTCCGGCAGCGAGAACTGGCCACTCAAGCCGCAAGTGGAAGTCTGTCTCTGACTCAGCGCCAGGCTTTAAACCAGGAAGCCAATGCCTTGGTCGAGGAATACAACCGCATCGCCGGCTCAACTGATTTTAACAACATCGCTTTGTTCACATCCGAGTTTACAAGCCTGCAGATTCAGGAAGGTTTTGGGAGTGAGAATGCTGTTTCTTATGGCGTTGGAGCTGAGGGACTGCGCTCAGTCGGCGACGGCACCTACAACATCACCACTTCCTCTTTTAGCGGCAACGGCGTGAGCAGTGTCGACCGGACTGATTTTGACGGCGACGGTGACCTGGACTTAATTCTCGGCAACTCCGCGTTCAACCGTGTCGCCTTTCTAGAAAATGACGGCAGCGGCTCGTTCACCGAGATTGGGACAATTTCTGAGAACCTGACGTCAGTGGAGGTGCGCGACGTAAACAACGACGGTCAAGACGACCTGATCTTTGCCGACACTAACGCGAACCAAGTAAAGATTCGCCTCAGCCAAGGCGGTATCAGCTTCGCTGCAGCAACTACCTACGCCGCCACCGGTCTAACGGGCATTACTTTAGGTGACTTCGACAACGACGGATTTACCGATATAGCGGCGGGAGTTAGCGCCGGTTCGGCCTCGATACTTTTAGGCAACGGTAACGGAACTTTCAGCGGATCGCCGTCTGTTTCACTTGCCGGAACGCCGCTGAGTCTAGCCACGGGTGATATCAACGGCGACGGAGCGGATGACTTGATCGCCGCTACATCCTCTGGCACTGAAATTCACCTCAGCAACGGCGACGGCACATTTAGCGCGGGTCAAACGATCCCCGGCGGGGGCAGTGCTACCTATAACGTCGCTGATTTAAACAACGACGGCTATTCGGACCTAGTGATAACAAATTCAGCAACTGCCACAGGCCTGTACCTAGGCACCGGTCCGGGAACCCTATCCACCACCCCGCTTGCGCTGGACTCGAATCTTGCAGTCTCAGGCACAGCCGAACTGGTCGACCTTACCGGCGACGGTATTCAAGATATCGTGCTCTCCAAATCCGGCACGCGCCGCGTCAGCTTGTATATCGGTGACGGCGAAGGCGGTTTCGGCAAACCACTTGAGGATGATTTTTCTACATCGAACATTGACTCATTCAGCGTTGGCGATTTTAACGGCGACGGAGTACCCGACATTGCGGGTGCAGCGGCACCGATCACCAGCACGCTAACCGTCGGCCTAGGAGAGGAAACAAAAGTGGCGACACAGGCCCGCTTAAATCTAAACACTGCTGACGCGGCCTCCGCAGAACTTACAGCTCTCGAGGCCCAGCAAAACTTAATCAGCGCCGCACGCGGTGAAATCGGTGCCGCGCAATCCCGCTCCGCCTCAGCGCTCTCTACTCTGGCGATAGCACGCCAAGGAACTATCGACGCCGAAAGCCGCATTACGAGCGCCGATGTCGCAGAAGAGGCGGCAAACCTTGTGCGCCAGCAGGTCCGGCAGCAGGCAGTCGCCGCAGTTCTCAGCCAAGCCAACCAACAATATGAAATCGCCCTGAGCCTTATCGATTCCTAAAAGCGCAGCACAGCAGCGAACTTGAACGTCAACTACGATCGGCGTATATCATACTTGCTACGTTAGGATTCTCTCCACTCGCTATTTTACCCGCCTGCCTGAGTTAGAAGTTACGCGGCTGCCCGGTGCTTTCAAGTAGTAGAGCAACGGGCAGCAGAAGACACTGTTTTTTGCACAAGTCCGAATATCGTATCCCCGTATTCCATCGACCTAGTCACCCGCCAGGTGGCGAATTTGAAAGGCCTGACGATGAAGTTTCGACTTCACGATTTGCCACCACTCGGTGGCTCGATAAGCAGCGGTTCGGCGATGACACGACTTGCTGATGGAACGCTTCTCGTAGTCGGCTTCGACACCGAGGAGGACTGCCAGCGAGCAGTTCGTTGGCGAGACTTCGAGCCTGAACGACTCGAAGGACTGGAACGCTACAACGAATGCGCAGCGATTGCCGTGCACTCCGATGGCACTGCTGTCGGCAACTGCGGCGATTATCTGGATGCGCTCAACGCCAACGCGGCAGAGCAGATGACAATGGGTGTGCTCTGGGCTCCAGGTGAAACTGAGCCGCGAATCCTTGTGCCAATGGACGGTCACGACAGCACGCACGCTGCATGCATCGGGCCGGACAAGAAGCAAGGTCTGGTCTGCGGTAGAAGCTTCGCTTCACAGGTGCCGCTCGAATGTCGGGCCGCGTTCTGGCCCGTAGGCAACACGGACATCTGCATCGACTTCGCTCGCCCCGATGACACCGACCGCTGGCCCTCTACTCGAGTGCTCGCCCGCAGCTCATCGGGACTCGCAGTCGGCTACGCTTCGAACGGCCCAACGTCGTCGACAGCGGCGTTCTGGGGCACCGAAACGGGCAAGGTCGTCATCAAGGAACTTCCCGTCCCGGAAGCCTCGATGTTCGCCATCACCGACGGCGGGATCGCGTTGATGCTGCTTGCGGAAGTCGCCGGCGGCCCTCGCAGCTTCGGCGGAATGATCTTCGAGCATGAAGCGACACCCACGCCGTTCGTCGTCAATGGTCCGATCGCTCCAAGCGGTGACCTGCCGGTCATTCAAGAGGTGAACGGCAGTGTGTGGTTCGTCTGGAACGGCAAACAAACTGAAGGCACCGACGCCGGAACCCCGGAGTGCTTCCTGTTTGTTGCCGAGGACCCGACGCAACTCGATGAGGCTGCCCCAAAAGCGCTTCACGAGCTGGTCGAGCTGCCCCCAGGATGGGATCGGCTGTGCAATATCTCGGAGATTACCCGCGACGGTTGGATGGTCGGCGAAGGTATGTTCCAGGATCAGCCGCGCGGCTTCGTTCTCGAACCGCTCGACTGACTCTCACCCGACGCGCGCACTTCGCTGGGGCTGGAGCACACACTCCAGTCCCAGCTTTGGTTTTATCTTCAGCTGCCCGCGTCTAAAAATCTGATTTGGCACATTTCACGATTTTTCACGCAACGATAATTCCGTTAATTGGGCCTGCCCCGATTAGAGCGTAGCAGACCGACGTAGTTCCCCCCTATTTGGAACAGCCATCGAGAGTTTTGTAGTTTAATATCTGAGATGAAACTGATGGGATGGGACTTGCGGTGATAACGCAACAACCACGAAAGGCAGTGCCCGAGCGCATTCCTGGCGGAAGCCTCGGGCACTGCCGACAAACTATTTTTACTCAGAGGCCGCAGTAAGCATCGCCGGCACTAGTTCTCGGCATTTCCAGCGCGTCCGAGTACGGGTGTCCTTCACTCTTCTCTCGTTCAGTGAAGATATCCCGGCAAACTTCCTCTCCGGACATTTCGCGCAGCCGCTCACCATCTACGCTGACCAGGAGTCGCTTCATCTGCCTAAGCCGCGGCAAGAGCAGCAGCAGGCGATCGCTCCTGGTCGTCAGCGCAGCATGTCTTTTGGGAACTCGAGCGCTTTCGGTCTTTGCGCTCATCAAGATCAGCGATTCCGACGTAAGCTCGTTCGAAAATCTCACTTGGCGTCCATAGACCTGCAATAGACCGAGGTACAGCCCAGATTCACGAGTGAACTCGTGACCATGCCAGCATCGATCAAGTCTAATTCCAACTTCGCGAGAACGGCCATCGAGAGAATCGTTGTGGCCGTAATCACTCTGTGCGCTAAGCATCGCCTGCCACACACTTTCCGGTTCGAAGTCATGGAATAATCTGAACAGCAGCTCGCGCACTGTCGACAACGAACGATTCACATCAATTACTATCGTGACATTTCTGTGCCTCATAAAAATTTCCCCAATCAGCAGTATTGTTCCATGAACAGGGCACGCCCCTGCTCACTACTGCTGCCGTGTCCTCAAATCATTTCATGACTCAACGACACAACAGCAGCGGCCCTATACTTCAGTTGAGGTGCTGCTAACCTTCCATTGCACCGCAAGCCTCCATCTCCAGCCGAACCTGAAAGTTCGACAAGAGAGGAAGCCACCACCAAACTCCGCACAGAAAAGGAAAACAGCGAGAACGCCGGAAATATACACCTTTTTACTAGAATAACAACGCGAGCGAATTGTCGTATGATATCCAATACTTACAGGCTTTAGCCTGACGGTTCCAGTAAGCAAGAAAACCGCCAAGTCAGCTTTTTCCGCTGCGAAATCGGAGTATTCTACAACGATGCTTCGCCGCGTCTCCAATCCCCCCAACCCGTACTCCGCAAGGACACTGGAATATCTTGGCGAAGAGCCTCCAGTGAAGTTAGTGGTGTACGAGGAAGAAGCCGCATCAATAATCTCTCACAACAAGAGTCCTGATATCGGGTTTGAATACAGTCTTAATCCTTACCGAGGATGCTTTCATGCGTGTAGTTACTGCTATGCTCGTCCGACGCACCAATACATTGATTTTGGCGCAGGCACTGATTTCGAGCGCAAGATTGTTGTCAAAGTCAATGCGGCCGAAAGGCTGCGCGAAGCATTTATGAAGCGCTCCTGGAAAGGTGACACTTTGGTCTTTTCAGGCGTTACCGACTGCTATCAACCGCTCGAAGCCTCGTATGAACTCACGCGCAAATGTCTCGAGGTCTGCCTTAAGTTTCGAAATCCGGTCTCGATTATTACCAAGGGTGCGCTTGTGCTGCGCGATCTGGAGCTGCTGCGAGAGCTTCATGCCTGCGCGGGAGCGCATGTAACAATAAGCTTAGCGTTTGCTGACAATGCAATGGCCCGAGCGGTCGAACCCCACGCGCCGGCCCCCTCTGCGCGCCTTCGGGCTCTGACTGAACTCAGCCAAGCCGGCATTCCAACATCAATCGCCTTAGCGCCGGTGATACCCGGGCTTAACGACACACAAATACCGCAAATACTGGAACAAGCGCAGCGAGCCGGTGCTCGCTCTGCATTTATGACTCTGCTTCGATTACCTGCCGAAGTGAAGGATGTGTTTTTTGAACGCACAAAAGAAGCATTCCCATCGCGCTACAATAAAATCCTGTCCTCGCTCACGGCGATGAAAGGAGGCGCGGTAAATCGAAGTCAATTTGGGAAACGCATGCGTGGAGACGGGCAGCGCTGGGAGGCCGTATCCTGGCTATTTAAATCCACCTGCGAGCGCCTTGGCCTCAGGACCGGCGAAGTCCACGGCCTAAAAAAGAACCCCGAGCAAAACACCTTTCGCCGCCCCACGCCCCAATTAAGTCTATTCGACAACTAGTATTTTAAGGTGACAGTTACAACTACCGAGAAAAGGGTAAGCCACTTTTCTTCCTTAGCAGACCGGCAGCACGAAATAGCGCTAAGCTTGTTTAGTTGTATTTCTAAATGGAGACACTCCGTTATTCATTAAACTCCACGAGACTGATGAATAGGGCCTCAGTTCTCTGCCTTCAAAATTTCCGTAGTCCCTCCAATGGCGCGCAGCATCAGCAGCACTGATTATCCCAGCAGCTTCTAAATCTGTATTGTCGTTTAAATACTGCCACCAATCAAAATCGGTGTAGCAATCGGGCAAGTCATTTGCGCGGCACCACTCGACAGCAGATTTCCGATTGCTGAACTGCAAACAGATAAAGCGCATCCATTCTACCAAGTCACGAACTAATGCCGAGGCCTTCAGTCGCCCGGACAATACGTACCCAAGCCTGCGCTTAACAAAGTCATGTGGACGAAAGTCCTCACAAACGCGTCGCAGCCGCGTCAATTCCTGCCTCGCAGCATGAAACTCCGATCCCCTTTGCCAAGCACAGAACAAAGCATTGAGCTGATGCGACACGGACTCAGGGCTTTTCGCTTGAGCTGCTGACGAAAAGAAATCAATCCATTGAGGGGCACGTCGTCTCCAGGAGTGCCTTTTGATGTAGCTAAGATTCTCTTCACTTAGTCGCAAGCGAAGTTCAGGCTCGCTAGCGAGCCGTCGGAGCTTTGCAGCAAACTCCGTGGAATTACGATCGCTCACCACAAATTCCTTCTGAAGCGGCCCCAATACTTGAGAGACAATGCCCACATCTGTCGACAAGACAGGCAAACCGCAAGCCATAGCTTCAAGCACCGGGTTGGGGGTTCCCTCGCTTAAGGATGCGCATACATAAATATCCACTGAGTTGTAGTAACTCGGCATACTCGTCCGTGGTCGCCAAGAGACTTTGCGATCGCAAAACTCTCCCACTATATCAATACCTTCTTTGGACAACCTTTCGATCAATGGACAAATGACCGTCCGTAAGCCCTTATTGTCCGTATGAGCAGGCCCCCACTCACTGTTTCCCGCCCAGCCAATCCTAATTGTACGGTCCTGGTCCGCAAGGCGTTCCAAATTCTCGGGCCGGAACAGCGCCAAATCTACACCGTCCGATAACATCGAAATCGGCTTAGGTAGGAACCCCCTCGACGAATAGAGGCCAAGCAAGCGCGGAGAGGCAACCGAGTAGCCGTCTGAGAGAACCAACGAACCTAGTTGAGTGCGATGCTGCTCGGTTTCGTTCAGGAACTGGTGGCAGTATACCGATGTGGTTTTACATGCTCGTGCAACGCGATTGAAAAAATACCAACGTTGTTCTTCGTTAAGACCTTTGATGCATTCAAACAGCGTCTCAGGGTTAAAGATGTCTGACAGCAGAGGGTGCCAGAAAAAATGAACATGGTCCCACTCCTCACCCCCTAAAAATATCCGCTGAAACAGCTTCGCACTACTCTCGAAGTCGTCCATCACCAGCGTCTGTGTTTTGAAGTGTTTAGGAAAATGCCGGGAGATATTTTTAGTTATGTTATGAAACGCCCAGTTCTCAACATCTACGACAAAGCAAATCGACTTGATATCTCCCGAGCTGGTCCAGTTACTAACAAACCGAGGCCGCACCGTCGTCTCCGAGACTTCATGTTCTTTATTTAGCACTGGGTCGGCTTGACTGACCTTTTGCTGCTCATGATTCGAATAAAAAATGACTGCCGTCCCCTCAGTTTTCCTCATCATGTAAAGCGCATAGTCGGGCCCCGTATAGCAGCTCAGAGCGCTGACATTCGCCGAATATTCCAGCGAACCTATTTTGCGCGTATCGATTCGCAACTGAAAATCGAATTCCTCGTCCGATCGGACGATCAAACTGCCGTCTCGGCGCTCAATCCACGGCTGCAGAGAAAAATGCTTCTCTATTACCTCTTTCGCATCACTCGTTGTACGAAACTGCAGCCATGGATAATACACCTTGGAGAACTCAAACCAATCCTTCAGCTTGTTGTAGAGGGAAATTCCTTCTGGTCGGTCCCTTCGCCACATCAGCTCTAACGGGTTTCTATACTCTTCCCGCTCGGGGTAGTTGCCCGGCGTATCTATTACATCATCGGGGTGAAAGAAGTGAGTCCAAACTCCAAAGGCAGAGAGCCCCATGGTCATAATGAACTTGTTAAAAGCATCCAGCTCGTATCCATGTGTAAGCCGAGGCAGTGAATAAAGTCTGGGCTCGAGTGGCTCGGGGCCAAAATCTCGATTCGAGCCTGTGCTAAAGTCACCAAGATAGTGTGTTGAGATTATCGCTACCTGCGG
>JAUIIP010000284.1 GCA_030431555.1 bacterium | reverse complement strand
CACGACAAGGACATTATTCACCGAGACCTTAAGCCAGCCAACGTTATGGTTAGCAGGGGCGGAGAAATCAAGCTAGCTGACTTCGGAACCGCACGTATCCTAGGGATCACCCGAGGCTTAACCCAGACCGGCCAGGCTATCGGCACACCGGACTATATGTCCCCCGAGCAAATCCAAGGTAAGACGCTCGACGCGGCGTCTGACATTTATGCTCTGGGAATTATTGCTTACGAACTCGCCGTTGGGCAGAAGCCGTTCAACGCAGATACTTCCGTAGCGATTGCCTACAAACACCTTCACGAGCCCATCCCGCCATTTGCTGATGAAGCAAAGGGCATTCCCGAATGGTTCGAAAAGGTCGTTCGAGTAGCTACGGCAAAAGACAAAGCAGATCGTTATTCATCTGCTTACGAGTTCGCGCGAGCGCTCGCAGAGCAGAAGCCGGAGTTATCGCATCAAGGGACGTTCTTTCTTACTGACCGCACTCAGTTCTTTCGCGAGCCCGCGAAGGACACCGCTGTTTCAGGCACTCAGCCAAACTCCCCGGTGGATACAACCGAGGGTAGTGTGGCGATCGATGATGACGGCTTTATCCTCGGTGATTCAGTCGCCGGGCAGCCCGGCAAGGTCTCCGGTGAAAGCTGGACGACAGGTCAGTGGAACGCGCAAAGTGACAGTTCCGCTGCGCCGGTTCCGGCTGTGAGGCCGCGTGACCGCAAAAAGTCTACGAGTCCGGGGGTCCTGTTTCTCGGTGCTGCCGGAATTGTGTTTGGTCTGCTTGTGGTTACGATTCGAACGGTCCCTGCTTTTAATAAGATGGTTGGACGAGAAATCGCTGCGATGCAGGCCGACTCCGGTGTGGAGTACTCTACCTTGGCGCAAATTCTCGGTGTAAGTCTCGAAGAACAAGCGGATGCAGGTTCTCAGCCGTCGGAGCTGGCCTTGGCAGACCCCACCCGAGCAGCTGAGCGTGAGGCTTTAAGCCAAGAGCTGCTTAACGATCTAGGTATTGACGAAGCTGCGATTCCGAAAGCCGGCGCGGAAAAGACGTCCACGGACGGTGCTAAGGCTGACTCTAAACCCGGTCCTGAGCCTAAACCGAAAGCAAAGCCGGAACCCAAAGTAGAAGCAAAGCCGGAACCTAAGGTTGAAGCGAAGCCGCCTGAGCCCGCGCCCGAGCCAGTAGTCGAGACTGCTGCAGCTAAAGCAAAACCCGAACCGAAGCCCGAAGTGAAGCCAGAGCCGGAACCTGCTCCACCGCCTCCTCCGCCGGAGCCGATTAAAGGCCAAGTCGCGCTCACTAAGAACGGCAGCGTGGATAGATCGGGTTCGTTCTCAGTCGATGCGCTTGGCGGAGTTAAGTGGACCGGACAGATAGACGGCCTGCCTTCGATGAGTACAACTGCGCTTCGCAGAACCATAGAGAGTGATTTTTACTTAAATGTATTTTCGCCTGAGAGTTCGTCCTTAGTCAGTAAGCTCGAAGCCCAACTGCTCAAAGCCAATGATGGTGGACAGGTTAGACTTGGTGGAAGCTTGCGTGCGCTTAAGCGAGCCGGCGTGGACGTCGGAGACTATCGTTTGGACCTGGTTCACAAGGGCGAGGTGTTGGATTCGATTCCTTTGTCGCTATACAAAGCCTCGGTGCGCCTTAGCGGCGCTCCGCGTGGAGCAGGCGGAAGTGCAATAAAGATCGTGCGCGGACCGTCTGTAAGCGGCGATGAGGTGAGCGCGCCGCCACCGGCACCTGCTCCGTCGCTTGAGCCCGCAGAGCCGCCTGCCCAGCCGCAGGTTGAAATGCTGAGGCCGCCCTCGACTGCTCCTCAGAGTCCGCCTCCGACGGCGAGCATTGAGCGACCGAGTGTTAGTTCGCTTCCACCTGCACGTAGAGTAGATAGCGGGCCTGACTCCGGCAGCAGCTGGAATCGTTCTTCGATCGATTTAGTGAGAGATAACGCGCTGAATCAGGCCAATGCTGACAGGGTTACGTCGCGAGCCCTGGAACTGCAGGCACAGCCCGAGCCGGAGCCCTTAGCTCCACCGGAAGTATTTAGCGGCGTCATCGAAATGGATTCAGCCGCAGGCTCGGCCGGCAACAGAGGTTTAACCTTGTCCCTGCGCTTTGACGATAGTTCTATACAGGGGTCAGCCAGTATTGACGGTTACGGAGATTTTCAAGCGGCGGGCAAGGTCTATCCGCGAGGACTGGAAATTACAATTCGCAACGATGTTTCGGGAATTCGTCTAACTGGTGCACGACGCGGTAATGTTTTGAGAGGCAGGTACTATATACCCTCAGAGCAGAAGCGCGGTTCGTGGGAGGCAACACTTCGGTAAATAGGCGGGCGGACAAACCTATGTCTACGGCTGATATTGAACGAACCATAATGCTGCGGAAACTCGAGCTCGTTCGCTCAGAGGTTCTTTACTGCCTTATTCAAAAGAGCAAGTTTGATATGCTTCCCAGAGATGTGCAGTCACGCTCCAACGCGGCGGACGAAGAAGCTCTGAGAATGATAGGTGTCGGGGTAGATGATTCTACCCGAGACGTTTACCTATTTTCTTCGGAAGGCAAGCTGGCATCCGGAATTAAGGCTTTGCAGAACTCGGTGCCCAGGTTCAGCAGAAAGCCGTTTAGAAATGTCTGCTCCGACTCCCTGCTGATGCTTGAAGCTGTCAAAAGCTTTCAGCCTACTTCCTTGACTCTCGATTACGGGCACAAGAGTGAAATGCACATTGAACCGGACAAGGTGCATTCGCTGGTCAGGCTCGCCGAGATCGACCGAATTGCCAACCGCGACTACTTTTACGTCGTTGAGGATGCTCAGGGCTTCGCTGTTACGATGGAGCTTGGCGGACAAACCTATGCCTTAGCCTACCTCAATGAAAAAGACGGGCTGAACACCATGCAGGGGCTTGAGCAAACAAACCCCGGCTGCCATCTTCGTAAGAATAAGCCGCTGGTTGTAGCTAACAACATCCGCCAGTCGGAATTCGCAGGTTTAGTGTTCAATGCCGGTAGCTCGACTCAAGAAATTATATCCTCAGTCGACATCAAGCGCTTGATATTCGTCTGCCAGAACGGTTTTCGGATGCCGCGCTGGGCCAAAAAAGCGATGGAACTGATTGGCGCCGCTTAGCTGACATGCCACGGTTTCAATAGTTCGCCTTTAGCGGATCCTTTTGATAGTCTTCGACTAAGCTGCTTATGTGGCAACGTGCAGCGTCGTTAATAGGAGTCAGCATGAGACGATTATCAAACTTTGCTCTTGCGGCGTTTGCTTGTTGGCTTCTCGCTGCCTGCTCGCCGATTAAAGTTCGTCACGATTACGATCAAGACGTTAATTTCACCGAATACCAAACCTACAAATGGGTAGAACAGGACACTCAAGCCGAAGGTGATGCGAAATCCGCTAAAATGCGAAATGATTTGTTGGATAAACGAATCAGGTCGGCAGTCGATAAGCAGCTCGAAGGCAAAGGTCTGAAGCTCGTCGCCGAACGACCTGACTTGTTGGTGACCTACTTTACCGGTGTGGACGAGAAGATTCGTGTGATGGACCGTGGTTACCGCTACGGAGCATATTACGGCTCAGGTTATAGCTACTATGGCCTCGGGACTCCGGCAGTCGACGTCTATCAGTATAAGGTCGGTAATTTAATTATCGACCTTATCGACTCAAAAACCAACAAACTAGTTTGGCGCGGATCCGCTGAGGCGGTTGTTGATGAAACAGCTAGTAGCCGGGAGCGAGAAGAACGGATTCAGGAAGCAGTTAGCAAGATTCTGTCCGACTATCCACCACATCTGGATTCTTAAACAGGAACTCCGTGAGAAAATATTTACTGCTTTTTTTGCTGGTATTTGCGGTGAATCCAGCCTCTGCACAGGATCTGCGGCAAGTTCACTTGCGCGTCAACGAAGAAAATATTAACCAAACCCTGGCTTCGACGATTCTATTCTCGGCCCAGCGCACATTGGCCGGTGGGCAGTTCTTTTTCGACCCTGACGAGTCCGGTGCGGAGCGGACACTTACGATCGCCAAATTCCCAGGCAGATATACCTTCGAAGATGTCGGAACGAGAATTCATCCGACGATTGAAGGTTTGCTTAGCTTTGTAAAACTTGAAGATCAGATTCGAGTTAACGGCAAAGTTTTTGACTCCAGCTATCTGATTGAGGGCTACTCCGTCGGGCTCG
>JAUIIP010000283.1 GCA_030431555.1 bacterium | reverse complement strand
CCTGGAGGTCGAGATCCGGACTGAGCTTCCTGAAGGGGCCGAAATCGATAACTCGGATACTGAGCCGACCCGCCCGCTTTATCTCGAAAAGGATAAGATTTTCGGAGAGGGCAACGGCTTCTTCTCTAAGTAATCGACAGCCCGGCCTCTAGCGGTCAAGACGGTGGTTGACCGCCTGCTCGAAATCATTGGAGCCTACGGAGTCTAGAATACTTTTGGCTGTTACGCTCGCACCGTGCATGCCGGCGACAGTTGAAAAATTCGGATGCTCTAAGGCATCGGCCGCGGCGGCCCGGACCGCAAGCGAGGGTGACTGCTGTCTGAGGCTAATTAACAGCTGCTTTGTCTCGCGAAGCTTATCCTTGAAAAGCGGCAATACAGAAATCGCGAGAGTCTTAGCCAGAGGAGGTCCGAATTGAGTGCTGGTTCTAAGTGCTGTGTAGCCGGCGAGACCTAGTTCATCCGCAATTTCCGGTTGTTGAGCCGCTCGCTCGTATAGGTAAACCAGCCGTTGTTGTTCGTGCTCATCGATGGTGCTGTTGCTGTCGAGCAGCATAAACGGCGTGAGGCGTGCCAGTCGCTTGCCGAACAGGACTTCGTTGTTTTCGGTATTTAATGCCACGAGCAGATTGTGGAGACCCATCACGACGTAAACCCATGTATTGTCCTCTGAAAGCCAGAGTGAGGCACGCTCGTCGCGCTGCACAGCGAAGGTCTTGAATTCGGTTGGCGCTACGACAAAACGCGAATCTCCGCTCCTCGGCTGCTCAATTGTGTGAAGAAGCTGCAGCTGCGTGGTCCAGCGTTTGCGCTCAAGTTCCTTCGCGAGCAGCAGTGGTGAGTCATCATTCCCGCGAAAACCGAAGAGGTGATAATTTGTATTATCTGCAGCCTGGGCAACAGGTGAGACGTCATAAATGTCTCGGTCGCTGAATAGCTGCTTGGTGACTATGAAAAAAGCGCCTGGGACCAGAAAAGCGCTCGCAATACCCATGTAAACGTAGGGAGTCCGAGGCCTCAAACCACGCGCTGTAAGGTTCAAATGATAGAGCAGCGCTACCCAGACTACGATCAGCGAGAATCCCGCTGTTACTCTAGCAAGCGCTGCCCAGAAGTTATTTGTTGACCATACGACGAGCCTGGCACCGTCGAGCATCCAATTGCGAGTGCAGCTCAGCTCGGCGTTGATTACGCACTGAGGGTTCGCGACGAACATCGACAAGCAAATCAACATCAATGGACCGAAAACCCAGAAAAAGGGCCCGGGCGAGCGGGGGAGCTGAGAATGAATATCGGTGTTTGAACCAGTTGCCATTGCCTGGAATGTATGCGCTTTCAGCGTTCCTTGCCTCGAACTGCCGCGAACCGGACGGCAGCACGCCTGCAAGGTCGCGCAGTGCCTCCGTCTAAATGTTTACAATAACAAGCGGTATTCGTCTCGGAATATTATGAACTAGTAAGTTGCAGCAGAATAGTAGTATATTATTTCTTCGCTCGTTCTTCATTGCTTCCGTAAGGAAGTTTTGGTTATGCTGCTTAGCTACTTTTGTTGGCGGCCGCTGGCTGGAGTCTTCGGGCGCATATGGATTAGCTATACGGTGTGGATTGGATAAGCGATGCGTAAGCGAGAATTAGATAAGTTCAAGAAAATGCTCGTCTTGGAGAAGCAGACTATTTTGCGGCACCTTGAGGACCTAGAAGACGAGTCAGAGAGCCAGATGGAGTCCACTAGTGGGGACGCTGCGGATCTTGCATCGGTAGAAATCACTCAGGCAGCGATAGCTAAATTGGGTGGCCGCGAGAAAAAGCTTTTAAAGAAGATTGACTACGCGCTTAAAAAAATCGAGTCAGGCGAGTTCGGCGTTTGTGAACACTGCGGTGAGGCTATCCCATCTGCTCGTCTTGAAGCACGTCCTGTCGCCCAGTATTGCATCGACTGCAAGACTGAGCTCGAGCAGAACGAGCGGCGCTACGGCGAGGAAGACGAAGAAGACAAGTGGGGCAATGACATTGAGGAGAAAGCCTAGTCTCTCTCCTTTAGCCGCCTCCCGCTTCTGAGAAACGTGACGGCAGCCAGCATATCCTTATCTAGCTTAGTTTCTGCCGCGAATGAGTGCGGGTTTTCTTTGCTCGCTTGCATCGACGCCGAGACAGCAGAACGCAGCCTTGCTGCGCAGCGCCCTAATTTGCTTGCCTGGCAGGAGCAGGGATACTGCGCCGATATGAGCTACATGCAGCGCAGCCCGCAGCTTCTGACTTCACTCAGTCATCTGCTCCCTGATGTTAAGCACGTTCTGTGCATGGCAATTCCCTATAGTCGAGAGCAGGTTGGCTGTTGCCCCCCGGGTTTCGGTCGAGTTGCAAGGTACGCCTGGGGCAAAGATTACCACCGAGTGCTGAAGAAGGCTGTGCATAGGATGATGTCACTAGTGCTTGGCCCAGAAATCAAGGGAAAATATAGAGCGTTTGCGGATGCCGTTCCGCTGCTTGAGCGAGTGCTCGGCGCCGCTGCCGGGAACGGCTTTATCGGCCGCAATAGTCTGTTAATCGAGCCCAGGCTTGGTTCTTACAATTTTCTTTGCGAAGTCCTATTGGGATTTGATTTGAAGATGGATTGGACCGCACCCAAGCTAGCTGGTCAGGCAAGCGGCCTGCCGCAGCGCTCGATCGCCGGTGCTGGTTGTGGAAGCTGCCGAAGATGTATTCCGGCCTGTCCAACTTCGGCGATCGTCGCCGATGGAATCGTAGACTCCAACCGCTGTATTTCCTACCTGACAATTGAGAAGAGGACCGCGTTCACGCCTTGGGAGTCTCAAGCTCTGGGGGAGTGGATTTTCGGATGCGATATCTGTCAGGAAGTCTGCCCCTTCAACCAGAATGCTGCTAGCGACGTAATAGATTCGCTTGCATCTTCGAGCGGGAGCGGACCCTTTCTTGATCTTACCCAGGTTATGGACATTCGTACTGACTCAGAATATTTGCGTCGCTTTGCCGGCACTCCACTGATGCGTCCAGGGCGCCTTGGCTTGATCCGCAATGCGATCTCCGTGGCGGTCAATACTCATTGGACCCAGGGCGCCGAGCGGCTGCTTAAGGCGGCTGTGTCGGATGAAGCAAAACAGATTCGACGGCATGCAGCTTGGGCCCTGCTCGAATTGGAGAAGCGCAGCGACGGGGCTGAAAAGCGACGTATGAGGGCTGTCATAGGACAACTCGAAAATATTGCTTGAACTAAGCGCGGTTGTCAGTGCGATACTAGCCCATAACCACCATGGAGGAGCGATATGAGTACGAAGCTGTTTCTTGCGATTAGCCTGGCAATATCTGTTCAGGCGTGCGCCCCAACTTTGAAGCACGATATTTCGATGCCGAAAATTCCAGACATCGGCGCAGGGCAGCGCAACAGCGTGGCGGGCGCGGAGCTGTTAGTTAATCCATTCATCGACGCCAGACCTAAGGCGACGATGGTCTACCACAAAGGCAGAGAGTATAAGGCTCGCGGTGACGCTGCTGGGGCTGTCGAAACAAAGGTGCGAAACAAGCTTGAGAAGGAGGGATTTAGGTTCAGCTCTCGAGCGCCCTTGGCGCTAAGCGGCGAACTTAGAAAGTGGGAGGCGAAAGTTTCAGTTGGTTTCCCCGCACAGGTTGACAGCATGGCAGCCGTATATGTCGAGGTGCGAGACCCTGCTAATAAGCGGATATATGCGGGTGAGTATTCGGGCAATGCGAGCAAGCAGCATCCGAATTTAGATGCGGAGGATATTAATGAAACCCTTGGAACTGCCATGCAGCAAGCGCTAAACCAGCTATTTGCTGATGCGCAGCTATTAGACATTCTTCAATCATTTTAGGCTGGGCGTTGTCAGCTCTTGGCTTTTCGCTCGTCGAGAGTTTCGCTCATTACCTTTTCAACGGTCTGAATCATTAGATCCAGACCAACGGGCTTAGACAGATAAACTGCATTTTGTGAGGCTGCACGTTTTGCGTCCGCCTGGGATGGGGCACCCGTAATCAGAATAACTCCGATGGCTGTGTTCTTACGTTTAGCGATCGAAAGCACATCAAAGCCGTCGAGGCCTTCCATCATCACATCGCAAACGATTACATCAAAAAAACCGCGATCAAGGTGGGAGCTTGCGTCTTTTGCGCAGGACGCCACTACAACATCAAATCCGCGTTGGACGAATACAGCCTCGAACAGCTCCAATACTAGAGGTTCGTCGTC
>JAUIIP010000023.1 GCA_030431555.1 bacterium | reverse complement strand
GATAAGTCGCTGCTCCGAGGTAGATCATCCCCGGCACCGCAAGCACTGCAGCGAAAATGATTTTTCGAATTGCTTTAGCACGCGAACGCAGTACCAGAACAGCGGATGCCATAAACAAGGCAATCAGCGGCAAACTCACCAGCGCTCCCCGAACGAATCCGCGCAGCTCATCAAGCACTTGAACAGAATGCAGTGCGGACTGGTGCATTGAGACCCCCAAGGCTGCAAGCGAAAATGCCGCAAGGATCACTGATATGCTTCTGAAATTATTTTCAACAGTGGCAAAAGAACGTCCGGAAGTCTGCGCCGCTCGTGCTCGCCCCGCAATTATCGAGAGTTCCGCACATACCCGCTGAACCTGTACTGCGTGAAGTCCCGTTTCGTGAATCCTCCCGAAGCTGCGCGCTCGTATGAGTTTTGGCCTGACCTCCAGTTCGTCGAAGTTATTAAGCAGCAAACGCCCGATAGCAGCCCGCATGTGCGGGTCTCTTAAAACGTACTCAGTCTGCAGCGGATAATCCGTTTCGATGAACCAACGCTTGTCAAAGAGTTCGTCTCCTGTCTGAACCTCTGACAGCAGCCCCAATCGCTTCAGTGTGCTCTCACGCGCTCCCTCTTTAAAAACTTTAAAAGCAGCGAAGGAGCGACTTTCAAGTGCCAACTCAAACGCTGCTTCCAGACCGGCCCCGCTCGGCAGATATGAAGCCTGAATACTTTCGCCGTTCGATTCTATACGAAAAGAATTCCCGGAGCCCCGTCCGGCTAGTGTAGACCGCTGGCGATCCAGCTTGGCGCGCTCCTCCCCACTCATGCTGCCCGAGATCCGACGCAGCTGCTGCGGCAAAGTTCTAAACAGGAGATAAGCCGGAATAAAGCAGGCGGCAGCAAGCTGAAGCGCAATCAAGACCTCGCCAACGAACAGCATGACGATCGCAAACACCGCGCCGAGCGCAAGCAGCGGGCCGAAAAAAAGCATTCCTAAAAGCCTGAGCGCAAGCGAGCGCCACTCCTCAGACAGCTGCATTATGCGAAAGGACCTCGGTTTATTTAAGTTTTAATGCGGCAATTGTAGCTTCCTATTATTTAGACCACAATTCAGCAATTGCTCCGCCGCATGCGCCTTGAGCGCAAGCAGCAGATTTGACAACATTCGTGCGGTGATGCTGGATCAGAGCGGCAGTCACCTTACAACAGAGACGATCCAGATGAACTCCTTCGTTAAGACTGATACTGATTCGCATTTTCCAATTCAAAATGTCCCGTTCGGTGTTTGTCAGGGCCGAGGGGGTCCTGCCTTTTGCTGCACCAGAATCGGCGACTTCGTGCTGGAGCTGCGGGCGCTTGAAGACCTCGGTATATTTAAGCAGCTTAATTTAGAAACAGGCCGCTTATTCGAAGAACCTTCGCTTAACCGATTCATGGAGCTGCCTCAATTGCAGCGGGCACTGCTGCGGCAGTCAATCCAGGCAGCTCTGCGAGAGAATTCCCCGCACAAAGCAGCACTTGAGCAGATGCTCACCCCATGGAGTGAGGTCGAGCCGAGGCTCCCCGCGGCGATTGGGGACTATACTGATTTTTATGCCTCTCGCTGGCATGCGAGCAACGTCGGAAAAATGTTCCGCCCGGACGGCGATCCGCTCCTGCCGAATTGGCTGCATTTGCCTGTTGGCTACCACGGAAGATCGAGTTCAATCGTTCCCAGCGGCGTCCCGGTTCGCAGACCGAAGGGACAAATCCTTCCCCCGGATGCGAATTCACCGATAGACGCCGCTTCAAGGCTTCTCGACTACGAGTTTGAAATGGGCGCGTTTTTCGGGGGCGAAAGCAACAATATCGGCAGCCGCATTCCGATTAGCAGCGCCCACGAACATATTGTCGGCTATGTGATTGTTAATGACTGGTCTGCTCGCGACATTCAGAAATGGGAGTATCAGCCGCTTGGACCATTTAACGCGAAGAATTTTCAAACTTCGATTAGTTCTTGGATCGTCACCCCGGAAGCTCTTGACGAATTTAGAGTGCCGCAGCCGCAGCGTTCTCCGCAGGACCCCCCGCTGCTCGAATACTTAACTCCGCCGAACGATCAGGGACTCAACATTAAGGTCGAAACTTGGCTGCAGTCGCAGAAGATGGACGAACCTCAACGAATTAGCGCGGGTAATTTTAGCGACATGTGGTGGAGCTTTGAACAAATGCTCGCTCATCACACTTCGACCGGCTGTCCCTTTCGAGCCGGAGATTTGCTGGCAAGCGGCACCGTGTCCGGCCCCGATAAAGAGTCTCGCGGCTGCCTGCTCGAACTTACTTGGCGCGGCAGCGAACCCCTACAGCTTGCAGACGGAAGCACTCGCAAGTTTCTCGAAGACGGAGACATTGTGACGATGACCGCCTTCTGCCAGGGTAATGGATACCGCATCGGCTTCGGCGAACTGAGCGCAAAAGTCGTGGCATGACAATTGCTCCTTATGGGCAGAGTAGTGCCCCCCTAAGAAGGAGATTAGGTCGTGGATCCAATTTTAACAGCGATGGCAGCAAGGATAGCATTGCCGATAGTCTCTAATATCGGCAGCAACTTAGCTTCGACGTTCGGAATTTCCGCTGAACAGGCGGCCCAATCCGGCGCTGCACAAGGCTCCTCCGCAAGAGCGGGGAAAAAACTACCGCAAGACGGAAATTCCTTCATTGAGGGGCTGCGCAACGCCATTGCCGAAATCGACGATGATGCGGCCGAAGAATTCGAAGAAGTGCTCGAGGACAATGGTGTAGCCGAAGACGGAGCCTCTGAGGCCTTAAACGCACTCGAGCAGCTCGTAGCCTCAGATGAGCTAAGCGAGACCGAAGCCTTCTTAGCTCTGCAAAGCCTCGCCTAAATCCAATAAAATCATAAATAGCTAAAATCAAACGACTAATATCAATGCATTCGCATTGCAAAAACACGAACGGTCGTGCTATTTTTAGTTTATGAGCAAGGGCGAGGAAACAAAAGAAGAGATTCTGCGGGCGGCATTTAGAGTCGCTTCGATGCTTGGCCTACATGGGCTGTCGATTGGTTCTCTCGCCAAAGAAGTCGGCATGTCGAAGAGCGGTTTATTTGCTCATTTCAAATCCAAAGAAAACCTGCAGCTTGAAGTTCTGCAGTGGATTTCAGAAATGTTTTTTGCAGATGTAATTGCCCCTGCACTGAAAGCGCCGCGCGGCGAGCCTCGCCTGCGCGCCCTGCTTGAGAACTGGATGAACTGGCATGAGAGTAAAAATGTTCCCGGAGGCTGTGTGATAATCTCCGCTGCCACAGAGTTCGACGATCAACCCGGCCCGGTAAAAGATCACTTGCAGGCATCGCATGCAAATCTTGTCGAGTCTCTAACGAGGGTTATTAATGGCGGAATTGAAGAAGGTCATTTTCGAGCGGATATCGACCCGGAGCAGTTCGCTTTCGAGCTTTATTCGCTCAACTTAGGTTTTCACCATTACAACAGGCTGCTGGGTGACCCGGTAGCTAAGGACCGCTTGAAAACTGCTTATGAACGTAAAATCCTTTCCGTAAAACCCTAGGGAGCAGATCGTGAAAAGTTCCGTAAACACCGCAGCGCGCGCAAATCATCCGAGTTTTAAAATTCCCTGTTTGAACAGTCTGAACTCTGTCTCGCCGAGCCTCGCCGCAAAGCTGACATTGACTGTCTTTTCTATGCCGCGCCGATACAACAAACGCGACGAAGAACACGCGTTTCTGGAGCAAGGTTCTCCGCTGAGTATCCACGTCGATAAGCGCGAGATTGCCGCGTGGCGCTGGGGCGCCGGCCCTTCGGTGCTGCTTGTTCACGGCTGGAGCGGCTGCGGCGCTCAGTTTCATCGCATGGCGCGCCAAATCGTAGATTCCGGCTTCTCAGTAATTGCATTCGACCAACCCGGCCACGGGGCAAGCCCCGGCACAACCTCCAACGTTTTGAGGTTCAATCGAGCTTTGGAGGCGCTCGATCATTTCCATGGGCCGTTCCATGCGGTTGTCGGCCACTCTCTCGGCAGCTTGTCGCTGGCGATGGTCGCCGCTGAAAGAGACCTTAGCGATCGGCTTGTGATGATAAACCCAATACCCAGTATTGCCTACGCGATCGAAAGCTTCTCAGAAATTGTAGATCTACCGCAGAACCTTTCCAGTCGTCTTGAGAAGAACATCGTTAGTCGCTTCGGCATTATCCCCAGAGACGTGGCATTCGATAAGTTGATTGAGAACATCAGCGCAGATGCCCTGGTGATTCACGAAAAAAACGACAAGCAGATCCCTTGGGAGCTTACGTCTGAGTGGGCTTCGTCGTGGGACAATGCAACTTTTGTAACGACCGAGGGCCTTGGTCACCAGCGAATTCTAAGTGACGATGGAACAATCCGGCAGATTGTTGATTTCATTGGTCATCCGCGAACTGATATCAGAGCGCAGGTCCTATCGGATTACGCGCTCTAGGCTACTCGCCGCCGAGCATACGTCGAAAGATCCCAGAGACGCCTCTTCCGCGCTTTGGTTTTCCTTCGACTACGGGTTCAGGCTCCTCAGGCGGCTCGATGTAAGCGGTAAAATCTCCGCGGGCATAGGTTTCGAAAGCATCTCTGCTAAAGGTCAGCGGAATTGGCCCGTCGGTGTCGAACGTGATCACGTCCCACTCGCTGGCGAAGATAACTTCGTACAACTCCTCTACCGGTAGCTGCATCGGCTCGACTTCGGGAAATTTTTTCGCCGACAGTCGATTAAGTTCGCTAAAGCGCTTGAATCCCTCCGGTCCAAAGAAAACAAACATTATGTCCTCTCCGTTTCGCCCTCGCGCCATCAGCGGCGAATACTCGTATAATTCGTCGGCCTCACCATCCACCACCAGCTGAACAGCCGTAATCGGAAGGATCACCTCCGTTTCGCGAATAGCACTGAAGAATTCGCGCAAGTTCTCCCCACTCGGTTCGTGATGGTATGCCTCCAATCGCTCGGCAAAGCAGTCGGTCGAGTTCAGCGGCTCCCCGGGGGAGGTTAAGTTGTTCATATTTATCTCCAGAAGCGTTTGCGTGCCTTCTTCTGGAAATATCGGGCTTTTTCAGAGATCGCTTAATGAATGCGGTCGAACACGCGACAGACAAAGCTTCGGAAATATCAAGTATTTATCGGAAAAGGCAGGGGGCTGGACGCAAGGGTATCACGACATCAAACAACTCTACACATAGGAAGTCCTGCCGGCAGGAACCGGACCTATGGACTCCACAGCAGAGCTGCAACGACCCCCAAGACCGCGAGCCACGTAGCGACGTGTAGGCAAGCGATCGTCCAGAAGCTGGATCTCAGCTGCACTGGATCGTACTCATCACGCACATGTGAGTTCATACCGCACTCAGACCGTGAAACGTTTTACCCTATAAGTCCAACGTTCGAAGTAATACACCCTATGAATACTCGTAATCCAGCAGCGAAAGGACGTCAAATCCGCAGCACATTAACCCAGTGTTTCACTAGGTTAATTCTCGCTCTTCGCAAATAATACAGTCGCTTACGTTGTTTTATAATTTAGGCCTTCAATCGGCCTATCGTATACAAGTACGTTGCTCGTTCCCGGGCTGTTCAATTTAGGAGTGTGCTTTGACCCAGTCGCGGGCGGCAGTAAACGCCAGCATCCAAGGAGTGACCTCGGTGCTGCGCTTCTTTTGCGAGTCATAGTGCGGCCAATGCCAGGGGAAAATGGAACGCTCTAGATGCGGCATCATTACCAAATGACGTCCGTCCGCCGAACAGACGGCCGCAGCATTCGCGTCCGAGCCGTTTGGATTTGCGGGATACGAACCATCCACGTAGCGCATCGGCAAGTCAATTGCGGAATCCTGCGACAGCTTAAAGCAGCCTTCCCCATGCGCAACCCAAATGCCTAAGCGGGCCCCGCGCAGCCCAGAGAGCAATACTGAATTGGTTTCACCCACCTCGACATTTACGAAAATCGACTCGAACTTGCCGGACTTATTATCCGCCATTTGAATCTTTTGCGGCTGGCCGGGATAGAGCAAATCCAGCTCAACCATCAGCTGACACCCATTGCAAACTCCGAGTGAGAGCGTATCGGGGCGACTGTAAAACTTTTCAAGCTCCCCAAGCGCACGGTCGTTAAACTTAAACGCTCCAGCCCAGCCCCGCGCCGCACCCAGCACATCGGAGTTGGAAAAGCCGCCGGGGAAGACAATGAAGTTCAGCTCCGAAAGCTCTGTCGAGCCGTCCATCAAGTCACTCATCGTGATATCCCGAACATCAAAGCCTGCGCAGTGCATCGCGAACGCCATCTCACGGTCGCCGTTAGTGCCCTTCTCACGGATAATAGCCGCCTTGATGCCGCTGGCTTTAGTTCGCCTGAAATCAATTCCCAAATCGGCGGCGCTGCCCGAAAATCCCGCAGGGAAACTGTAATCAAGTGGATGCTTGCCGAGAGAATTTCGACGTTCATCAGCGAGCTCCGGCTTAGTCTGCAGCCGGTCGAGCTTCCAGGAAGGTTCAAACCAGACTTTTCGAAGACTTTCCACGCTGCGCTGAAAGCTCAGCTCGCCGGCATTGCAGGTTATGGTTTTGTCGTCAGTGACCGAGCCGATTGCGGTCGCTTCAACTCCGGCAGCCTTGAATGTCTGAATCAGTGCTTCCAAATCGCTGTCTGCAACCTGAAGCACAACGCCGGGCTTCTCGCAAAACAACATTGCCGCCGTATCCGCGGCGATATTTGTGGCTACGTTTATCTCAATGCCGCGGTCACCGGCAAAAGCCATCTCACAAACAGCCGTAATTAAGCCACCCGCAGACACGTCGTGACCGGCGAGCACCAGGTCTTCGGCTATGCATTTTTGCAGAGCATCAAACGCCGCAGCGAAATGATCAGCGCTTCGAACAGTCGGGACTGAGTTTCCAAGCACTCCCGTCGACTGCGCGAATGCCGAACCTCCGAGGGGATATTCGTGCATTCCTGAGAAATTAACATAGACAAGCTTCGAGCTGTCGTGTTGCTTCAAATCCGCAGTTATTGATCGACGCACGTCCCGCACCGGGGCAGTAGACGAGATAACGACAGTTCCGGGAGCACGAACCTCCTTGCCGTTTTCGTATTTCATCGTCATCGACAATGAGTCCTTTCCGGTGGGAACAGGTATACCGAGACTACAGCAAAACTCCGACACGGCCTGAACTGCGCGATACAGCCTCGCATCTTCGCCGGGCTGTTTCGCAGGCCACATCCAGTTTGCGCTGAGCGACACTGATTTCAGTCCGCCCTCAAGCAGTGCAAAAACGGAATTTGTCAACGACTCCGCAACCGAAAGCACTGCACCAGCTTTTTCATCGATTAAGCCTACCACCGGAGCATGGCCGATAGCTGTCGCCGCTCCTGTATTCGAGCAGTAATCGAGCGCAGCAACTCCTACGTCATTCAGCGGCAGATGAAGCGGCCCGCAGCACTGCTGAAGCGCAACGTATCCGGAAACGCTTCTATCAACCTTGTTGGTGAGCCAGTCCTTGCAAGCAACACTTTCGAGCGAGAGAACTTTCTCCAGGGCAGCAAGCAGCTGCTCGCCGGAGCTAACAGAGCAAATCACCTCGTCTTCCTGCACTGCCTCCGTCTGCGCTTCGATACGAGTATGCGGAGTACTGCCGAACAAGGTTTCCAGCGGGACATTTACAGGGGTTTCGCCGTCATCCGAAATAAATACTAGCTGTTGGTCACCGGTCACTTCCCCGACAACGTACAGCGGTGCGCGCTCACGCTTCGCGATCTGTTTAAGCAGCTCCACGTCGTCTTCTGCAACAATCAGCCCCATTCGCTCCTGCGACTCATTAGCAATCAACTCAAGCACAGAAAGCGTCTTGTCACCCACAGGCAGTTCACCAAGCTGGATTTTACCGCCAGTATCTTCAAGCAGCTCGGAGAAACAGTTAATGTGTCCGCCCGCCCCATGGTCATGGATGAGAAGAATCGGATTGGAAGCACGCTCGGCAAGTGCGCGAATAACATTGTAAGCGCGCTTCTGCATCTCGGGGTTTGCGCGCTGAATTGCCGACAACTCAAGCTCCTGAGCTACGTCTCCCGTATCAACGGAGCTAACTGAACCCCCACCCAAACCGATTCGGTAATTATCACCGCCAAGAGCAATCAGTTTATCACCGGGCTTAGCTGTGGACTTCTTCGCATGCTTCAAGTTTGCGTAGCCAACCCCTCCGGCCAGCATCACGCAGCGGTCGAACGCAAAAAATCCCCGCTTGCTCTGACCTTCATATGTCAGCAAAGAGCCGGCAATCAGCGGCTGCCCAAATTTATTGCCGAAGTCCGATGCGCCGTTCGAGGCTTTAATTAAGATTTCTTCCGGAGTCTGGTATTTCCAGGGACGAGGCTCGAACTCCGGCTGCCAAGACTTAGAACCGTTTTCGATTCGTGGATACGACGTCATGTATACGGCAGTGCCCGCCACAGGAAGTGAGCCTATCCCACCGGCCATCCGATCGCGAATCTCACCGCCGCTGCCGGTCGATGCACCGTTAAACGGCTCAACCGTGGTCGGAAAATTATGCGTCTCCGCCTTGAGCGAGATCACACTGTCAATTTCGCGCAGACCAAACTCGCTGGCGGCCGCATCGTCCTTAGGGGCGAACTGAAGGAGCTTGGGTCCTCGCAGAAACGCGACGTTGTCTGAATACGCTGAAACGATATTGGACGGCGAATGCTTAGAGGTCTGTTTAATCAGCGAGAACAGCGACGAATCCATCTCATGACCGTCGATCACAAAGGTGCCGTTAAAAATCTTATGCCGACAGTGTTCGGAGTTTATCTGTCCAAACGCAAAAACCTCAGCATCGGTAAGTTTTCGCCCGAGTTTTTTACTTTGAGCTTCGAGGTACTCTACCTCCTCGCCCGACAGCGCAAGTCCCGCCTGTTGGTTGAAGTCTTCAATGCTGTCGATATGGCGAACTGGAGCAGGCTCAGCGTCTACTGAAAGCGTTGAACTATCTAAGCGCTCGTAGCGTGCTTCAGTCATACGATCGAAGGTGCAGTCCGAGTCGGCTTTTCGAAAACGTTCTATTCTCAGCATACTTGAAACGCCGATATTCCAAGCGATGTCGGTGGCGTTGGTCGACCAGGGTGACACCATCTCTCGGCGCGCACCTATATAGCTGCCCACCAAGGCATCCCGGCCGCAGATTGAGGCCTGGAGCATCCACTCGACTTTTGCGACAGCATCCGCGCCGAGCGGCTCTGAAGATTGAACAATATATGCGAAGGATTCGTTCTCGAAGAGGTGTGTAGTCATTAACCCGCCGACTGATAAACAAGCCCATTCAAGGTCGAACCTTGCCGAAAATGCCAGGGCTGATTTGGATGGCGCGATGATACACTTAATCGCGGTCGATTAATAGGCCGAAGCCCGGGCGTCGACGGGCGTTGCCGAGAAGGCCTGCAGCGCCAGATTGTCGTTCAAACTGAGCCGCTGCGCTTCTTCGCCGAGAGCCAAGGATGTGTAGTTTTAGTCAATTATCACAGCGGGTTAGCTAGAGAGACCAGCAGGCCGACTTAGTGCTCAGTCAGCAGAAATATTTGCCAGCTGCTTCCCCGACGCAAAGCCTGTGGCAGCGGCTCCGGGTCGTCCAAGGGCTTGAACCACTCAAAGACCAGATTCCAGCGCGACGACAGCACTGCTAGTTCGCAGAGCAGACTTTGTGTCTGGCAGACAATTACTCTCGGTTGCTTTGCAGTGAGGTATTCGTTAGGCCGCTTCCCCGAGCGCTCGAACAACGCCATCAAATTGCCGAGTTCAAGATTAAGCGCCGGGGTGCGAGGGTCAAAAACAGGCTTCGCCGCAGGAAGCCCGTCAGCGCCGGCAGTTCGATAAGCAGCGTAGGGTGCAAACCGCGAATCTATCAGAACCGGCCCGTCAATCTCCCGGTCGACGAGGTAATCAAAAGACTTGATTGGGTAGCCGGCGAGGCTTAGCGGCAGCCGCCACAACTGCACTCCGTTCACCATAACCAGGCAGAACAGGACCCAGATTATCCCCCTAAGGTCCCAACCGGCGGTGCGCCGCTGCAGCGCATCAACCCCTCGGCCGAGGTTGCCCAAACTCCCGGCATCAACCAAGCCCCAGACTCCGGCTAGTGCGTAGGCCAAGCCAATAATTGCGTAGGGCGCGTAATCGACACACATAAACGCTGCGAGAGTAAGCAGTGCCGGCAGCGCTATTTCCCGAGGTTTAAGCGCCGCTGGGGCTTGGTGCAGACAGAGCAGCAAGAGGACCCAAAGCAAAACCACAAAAGCAATCGAGTAATGAAAAACCGTGCCGGCGCGTGGGTGCACCAGCAGATTGTGAGCGGTGTCTGAAAGAAACGCGCCGATCGACGGCAGCAGCTGGAAGCCGAAGTACGGTGTGCAAAATACAGCAGCAAGCGCAGCCAACGCAGCAACTGCTTTCTGCCGCGAACTAAGAGTCTCTGAAGTTAAAACCGAAAATACTATCCAGCCAATCGCCAGGTATGCTGAGGGATGAACATTGACGTAGAGAACTAAAAGCAGAAGGAGCCTGGATAAATCTCTGTTAAAGCGGGAACTGGCAAAAAGCAGCGAAGAAAGCTGCAGGCAGAAAAAGAATAAACCCCAGCCAAGCACACTTGGCTCGAACGAGCCGCGCTCGAATACGGCAGCGGCGACGATTGCCGTAAGCGCCGCTCCGATAAATCTGGACCCGGCCCTGGCTGACAAAGCAGAAGCCACTAATCCAACAAAAGTCACATAAAGCATTAGCTTGGCGCTTAGCAGGCCGCTCGCGCCCCAGAACTGTTCAATCATCGACACAGCTGCCGCGAACAACCAAGTATCCGCGTAATATGTCGCCCCAGACCCGGCTGCCGACCATAGGTCCTCAACCGGCAGCTGGCCGTTGTGCCTAATCCAGTTGCCCAGAGTTAGCTGAAAGTAGAAGTTCGGGTGGTGAATTGGCGCACAAAAGTATGTCGCTACAAGCAGCAAAAACATCACGTAAGTCCATAATAACAGGACTCCGCCGTTGCCTTGCTGCGATGACGCCATAGCTCTTTACTTGCCTGGTAAGGATTTTTATACTTGCCCCGGATTAATACTAACCCTTAGGCCCTTTTTTAAACAAAGAAAAATGCCGCAGCGCCTTTCTGACATTTTGCTTAGCAAACGAAATATTCTGCCTGCATTGCTGCTGGCGCTGCTCTGTTCCGCCCAAAGTGCATTTGCCTGCCCTGATATTAACGGCCTGCTCGACATCAACTGCGACGGACAAGTTCGAATCGTCTGCTTCGGAGACTCAATCACCTACGGCACGGCGGACAGCACCGGCTTAGGCTATCCGGGAAATTTAAAACAGCTTCACCCTGGCGTCGTCGTACTTAACGTTGGCGATCCGGGAGAGAAAACTCCCCAAGGCAAAATACGCGCGGCACAGATTTTCGCTCAGGAGAATCACGCCGACTTCATAGTCATCTTAGAGGGAGTGAACGACTACTGGCTTTTTTACAGCGCAACAAACACCAAAAACAACCTGTTCAACATGGTTGCCTCGGGAAACAACACGGACGCCGTTGTGCTGCTGGCGAAACTGACTCAGGTAAAACGAACTTTCCAGCAGCCATGGGTTAATAGCGTTAACAGTGCTATCGGATCTGCGACACAGGTCGACTTCTTCTCCTTGGGCCAAGGAATTATCTCTTCCGACCTGCTCCACCCTGATGCCTCAGGTTACGCCGAGATGGCGGACTTCCTATCAGATATATTAATCGAGCAAACGGCGCTTAACCGTCCGGCAGACCTGGATGAGGACGGAATTTACGACTTCGCAGAGCCTTCATTCAACACTAACCCGGCGCTGGCCGACAGCGACGGCGACGGTCTGCTTGATGGCGAAGAGGTCTTTACCTACCACAGCGACCCGAACCTCACCGATACTGACGGCGACGGCATGGACGACGGTTTTGAAGTAAATACGGTCGGCAGCGATCCGGCAAGCAACCTGCCGACCCCAGCCGTCATCCAGTCGATCGAGGCCCTGCCCTCAGAGCTCTAGGGCCTGCCTAACTCTTCTGCTAGACCTCAGCGTTGACGGCTTTAGTCACTCAGTAGGCGAATGAAGCGTCTGCGGACTGATCAAGCCGCTTCGCCAAAGCATTGATAGATTTGTAAGCGCGATTTTCGCACCCAAAACGGGGCTGCCGTCGCGCTCCTGCATTCCGGCAGCGGCGGACAACCAGTGGTGCGCCCGAACGAAATCGCTGTCGCGGTAGCCGGCGTAGATTCGGGCGATAGCGATGTTGTTAAAGGCAATTGCGGCGATATGCGGAACATCATCGTCGCGCGCTAGAGACGCCGAATGATTAAATTCAACCTGTGCGCAGTGCAGCGCCTGCTCCTGAAGCGAGCCCTCCGGCTCAAAAGCACTCAGCAGCTCATACGTCGCGGCAAGCGAAAGCGGAACGCCGAGAGGTGTGCTGCTGCGCCATTTGCCCTCAATTCCGCCCGCGGCTAGCAGCGCTGATTTCTTCTTCGCTCTAAGCAGCTGCTTAATGTGAGACGGGTCAGCATCCTGCTCAATCTCAGCCCTGAGCTGCTTGTCTTTCTGCAGTCCTTCGGCAAACCACGACAAGAAATGCTGGCCCAACTCCGGAGGCGTTCCGGGAACTTTTAGATACCTGGGAACCGTCCCCAACACGAACGGCACCTCTATCCAGTCGGTTCGAACAATCGGCAGCCGGGAGACATCTTTCAGGCCGGAGCGCTCAGCCGCCTCAAGGAAATAGTCAGGCAGCTCTTCAGAGCGCTCGGGAGCGGCGATTGCCCAGGGGTTTAGAATCAGTCGTATCCACTCAGACGAACCTCTGGCGACAAACAGGGCTTCCGGGTGGGAATCCAGCCAGTCGTGCGCCTCAGCGTCCGTTTCGAAGAACTGCTGAACCAAGTAAGCCGGCGGGAGGCCAAATAGAGCTGAGATTTCATTTACGCGCCGATACAGCTCGCGGTCTTCTAGACTATGCGCTGCCGTGTCGAACCTAGAGAGATAAATGCCGTGACCGTTAATCAAGCTTGGCGCATAAGCGCGCACATGCAGCGCACCGAGCACACCGAACAATAGAGCCCCGAACATAACCGCCCCCGGGAGTCGAAAACTCCTAGAATTCGGCAACTTTGCCAGGACAACTAGCATCAATGGAAAAAGAATGGTTTGCAGATCTTCCCTGAGAAAGCCGTAAGCCGGTAGAATCATCAGACAGGAGATGAGCAGGAGTAGCGCCAAAAGCCACTGTGGTTTTAAATACTTAAACAGAGGCACCCAAGCCGGCGTTGATCTGATAGGCTGAAGCTCGCTAGCTTCTTGCTTCACGGTAGCTGCATTGCTGACGTTTTTCACTGCTGCAGGGCTAAACGCAATTACACGGTCTCTAAGTGACCGCAAACATTAATGACGGAAAAAGACGTTCAATCATCGCATATGACCCCTCGAACTGGAAGGCCGGCCTTTGAGCTGGACGAGATTTGCTCTGGTTCAGGTTTGACCGAACTGCTTCATCGACTTTGCCACGAAGTCGACAATCCGCTGACCGCTATTATCTCTATGGCGACCGTTATCGAAAGGATTGGGCCTGATGACTCCTCGGACGAGTTTAGAAAAGAAAAGCTTCCGCGCTATGGCCGTGCGATCGCTTCAGAAGCTTGGCGCGCTTCACGCCTGCTTGAGAAGCTTATTTTTATCGCAAGCAACAGACCACCTGTAGAAAGCAGCGCTGACTTGGGAACTGAAATACGAGCTGCCTTGGCCGATATCCAAGACATAGAGACATATGAATCGGTGCCAATCGGCCTCTCGATCGATCAGAACCTACTCGCTGTGTCAGCCGAACCCCATCAGCTAAAGCTGCTCCTGTCAGAACTTCTGGATAATGCGCATTTTAGCTGCGCGAGATCCGAAAGAAAGGAACCGGTGAATATTTCCGCTTATGAGCAGGAGGGCTTTGCGCTTGTCGAGATTTCTTCGTGGTCCGCGCAATCATGCCCCTTTGAACTAAGCAAAGTTTTTGAACCATTCGTCAGCGACCGTCAGTCGCACAAGAAACTCGGGCTGGGATTGACTCTTTCGTATGCGATAGTCCGCAGGTTCGGCGGCGAATTGAGCCTTTCCGAACACCCGGAGGATGGAGGATACCGCTTCAACGCCCAAGTAAAGCTTCCGCTGCGAAGCTCCGACAAAGTCGAGACTCCCATAGCTCATGTCGGGGCAAAACCCAGGCCGAAACAAACCTCTGAGTCTTCGCCCGACATATCTGTCCTGGTAATCGAAGACGAGCAAACCGTCGCATCGGCAATTAGAAAGATCCTGGAGCTTGGCGTCAGTGGTGCAGGCTCTGTAAACTGCGTATGCACCGACGGCTCAAGCTACAGCGAAATCGTAGAGAGCGGCGTGGCGTTTGATGCCGTGCTTTGCGACTTGAATTTAAAAGACTGCTCAGGCAGGACAATCTATAAAATTCTCTCAGAAAAGCACCCGCAGCTCGCCGATAGGTTCGCTTTTCTGACAGGTGACGGTCACCGCGCTGAGACAATCTCTTTCTTCAAAAGCACAGCTAGGCCATATTTACTAAAACCATTCGAGCCGGCTGATTTAGTGGCGCTGGTTCAGGAGCTTGCTGGTATTTAAAATTAGCTCATGTCTCTACTAGATATTGTTATTTACCCTGACCCCATTCTGCGCGAAAAGTGCGAGCCCGTTGAGGAGATCACTGACGAAATCCGGCAGCTGATCGACGACATGACCCAGACGATGTACGAAGCTCCGGGGATAGGCCTCGCGGCGAGTCAGGTCGGCTCAAGGCACCGCGTCATCATCGTCGATGTGGGCGACGACGAAGAATCCGGGCGCAAAGCCAGACTGTATCAAATAATCAATCCTGAAATTGTCGAGGAGTCGGGTTCCGTTGAATCCGAGGAGGGCTGCCTAAGTATCCCCGACATTCGAGAGAGCGTGAAACGCTCAAAGAGCATTCTGGTCAAAGGGCTGAGCCCCGAAGGAAAGGAAATGTCAATTGAAGCAGATGGACTGCTTTCAATCTGCCTACAGCATGAAATCGATCACTTGAACGGAGTCTTGTTCATCGACCGCATTAGTCGGCTGAGACGTGAGCTTATAAAAAGCCGCCTCAAGAAACTGGCGCTGGGCTGATGTTCGGCAGAAAGAAAAAGCAAACCGAAGAAGCTAAACCGAGCGAGCCGACTGATGAGCCCGAAGATAAGCCGACTCTAATTTTTTGCGGCACTCCTGGATTCTCTGTCCCCTGCCTCAAAGCCCTGCATCAGAAATTCGGAGTTGCTGCTGTTGTTTCTCAGCCGGACAAGCCGGTAGGCAGAGGCATGGAAGTAGCGCCTCCTGCCGTTAAGACAGCAGCCGAGGAGCTTTCGATCCCCTGCTTCCAACCAAAATCGATTAAGTCCATCACCTTCGACGAAGAAAACCGGTTTGGCGGAGGCAGCGCCTCGGCGCAGTCTTTCGTGGAATTCTTAAATCAGCACTCGGCAATCGACGCATTTATCGTTGTTGCGTATGGAAAAATGATTCCCCGCTCGCTAATGGCAGGTGCACGCTGCGGAGTGTTGAATGTTCATGCTTCTCTCCTGCCGCGCTGGCGCGGCGCAGCACCGATTCAATACGCAATTCGCAGCGGCGATGACCGAAGCGGTATTTCAATTATGCAGATCGATGAAGGACTCGACACCGGTCCGGTTTTCTCAATGCGCCCCGTCGAGATAGACCCACGAGAAACCGCCGGATCGCTCCATGACAAATTAAGTCTGCTAGGGGCTGAACTTCTCTGCGAATCTCTGCCGCGGATACTCGACGGCTCGCTCAGCGCCGAGCCGCAGCGTGAAGCTGGTGCTATGCACGCTCCGAAATGGCGAAAAGAAGACGCAGTGGTCGATTGGTCGCTGCCGGCCGAGGAACTGGACCGGCAAATTCGCGCTTGCTCTCCGAGGCCCGGCGCCCGCGCTAATTTTCGTGGAAATCCGATAAAAATCTACAACGCCAAGCCGCTGCAATCCTACGCAGGAATTGGCAAAGCTCCCGGCACCGTGGTCAAATGCGACAAGCAAAGTCTAGTTGTAGCGGCGGGGGACGGCTCATGCTTAGAGCTGCTAAGGCTGCAGCTTCCGGGCAAAAGACCGCTGGATATTGCGGAGTTTCTAGCTGGTGCGGCAGTATTCGAAGGGGAGCTGCTGTCGTAAGGAGGAATCAGTATGTCATCGCCGATTGTCGCACCATCAATTTTAGCATCCGACTGGGGCAAGCTCCGAGATGAATGCAAAGCCGCCGAGGACGCAGGTGCGGACTGGCTTCATCTTGACGTTATGGACGGACATTTCGTTCCGCCAATAACTTTCGGCCCGGACGTCGTGGCAGTGGCGAAGGATGCCGTCCAGATCCCGCTTGATGTCCACTTAATGATCGAACAGCCGGAGCGGCACTTGCAGGCATTCGCCGACGCCGGCGCTGACAGCATTTCGGTTCACGTCGAAGCAACTGCACACCTGCACAGAACTCTGCAGCAGATAAGAAAGCTCGGCTGCAAAGCCGGAGCGGCTCTGAACCCGGCGACTCCTGCGTCTTCAGTCGAAGCGGTCCTCGATATGTGCGATCTGCTGTTGGTGATGACGGTCAACCCCGGTTGGGGCGGCCAATCGTTCATTGAGCCGATGCTTGCGAAGGTTTCCGAGCTGCATGCAGCAGTCAAGAAGACAGGTGCAAAGGCAGTAGTTGAAGTTGACGGTGGAATCAATGCTGAGACAGGCAGACGCTGTGTCGAGGCCGGGGCCGGAGTGCTGGTAGCAGGAACCTACGTCTTCGGCAGCGGCGACTACGCCTCGGCAATTAAATCCTTGAAATAAGCACCTAGCAGCTGCTTGTTTGCAGCTAATTATTGGATTGTGCTAAGAAACCCCGGTCCTGCGTAAGGGATAGTTCGGGGCGTGGCGCAGCCTGGTAGCGCGCACGGTTCGGGACCGTGAGGTCGGAGGTTCAAATCCTCTCGCCCCGACCAGTCAGCAGAGATTTCCTTGGGTGACCCATGGTCCAGCCAGCAGTCATTGGCCTAGCCTTCGCCGCCTTCCTTCTCGGAGCACTTCCGTCAGGCTTCATCATTGGAAAACTTCAGGGTGTTGATCTGCGCACGGTCGGCAGTGGAAATATCGGAGCCACTAATGCCCGTAGAGTTCTTGGAAAGCGCTCAGGCATTCTGACCCTTCTTTTTGACGCCGGTAAAGGCGCACTCGCTGCCTCACTCGACTACCTGATTCCTCTGGCCGAAGGCACAGCGTCAACCTTAAACCCGCTCTACGGAATCTGCGCGATCGCCGGTCACTGCTACTCTCCGTTTCTGAAATTCAAAGGCGGCAAAGGCGTTGCCACGGGTCTGGGCGTATTTCTTGTAATTTCGCCGGCAGCCGCAGCAGTGGGATTATTTGTTTTCGCCTGCGCCTACAGACTGAGCGGATTCGCGTCGGTAGGTTCAATTAGCGCAGCCGCCGCACTGCCGATCGCAATGTATTTCTCTGTTTCGAGGACTTACAGTCTGCCCGAGATAAGCGCCGGCTGCGTGGCTGCTTTGGTGATCATCATCAATCACCGGAGCAACATCCGTAGATTAATCAGGCGACAGGAACTTGCGGCTAAACAGGCCTCAGGCGATGCCGGGAAGAACAACCGGCACGAGTCTTAATCGACCTTAGACAGCGCGTGCGGAACAAAATGGGACGACGTGCCGTTGTCCCACAGCACTGTTACTGTAACACCCGGGGGTTCCTTTCCCGCTTGGTTCTCTTTCAATGACTCTCGAACGCGCTCTACGCGAACTTTCTGAATTGTGCCCTGTGGACCGCTCGTGCCACTTCGGACCACACGGTCACCGGCTTGCAAACTATTGCTCACTTTGATCTCCGTTTTGCTTCAAACACCCGGCAAAGCTAAAATCCTCAGCCAGGAACTATTTATACAGTCTTGCCCTAAACATCGGCAAGTCATCAGCCCATAGACGGCTATTAGGATGAACATGAGTTCTGTACCGACTCAGAAGGACGCTAATCTAGTGCAGTTATACGCACGGCGCGGAGCCTTGGCTACGGTCGTTGTAATCCTCATCGCGCTGTTTGGCGGCAATTACCTACGTCGAGAGCATCCGTATCTGATTGGGCTAATCATACCCGCCGCTGCTGCTGCAGGACTCGGCTTAGCCTATATCCTATTTAAGCAGGCGTCCGGGCTGCCCAAAGCCAGCCGGAAGAAGCATTTTCTTAGATTGATTCTCGTCCTCCTGCTTGCAGCGGTCGTCTGTGAATACTCGATCGTAGCTGCAATTGAACGAATTCATTTCGTCAAATACAGCGCACTTGGATTCTTTCTTTTTCACTCGCTTTTCGCACCGGGAGCTAGTGTCGGCAGCGCACTCATTCGCTCACTGCCGGCAAGCATGGTGGTCGGAGTGCTCGAAGAATGCACCCAGTTTTTCCTCCCGGGGAGGGTATTTGATACGCGCGACATCCTACTCACCCTATCGGGCTGCATCATCGGCTCGCTGCTCGCAGTTGTAACTGCCCGTGCAGAAGGAGAAAACACCGAGCTCGAACGCTCATTCGGGTAATCTGCGCCAACCCTCTTTTAGCTTTAGAAAGCATGCTAAACTGACGAAATAATAGGTAAAGGAGCTGGTCGTCACGAAACCGCATTTTTCCTGAAGACCCCCTTCGGTTCTAATCATCAAGATAAATATGGGCTGCCGTTCTCTTCTTTAAGTAAGAAGAAGCACTGTTTTGTTTGGCAGCATTAGCTGGGAAGGTTTTGAGGCGATGATAGGTAAGAACGATATCTTCGGCAAAGGTACTACGCTAACTTGTTCGTTTTGTGAAAAGACGCAGGACGACGTCCGAAAGCTTGTCGCCGGACCACAAGTCTATATCTGCGATGAGTGCGTAGATCTCTGCAACGATATTCTAAAAGAAGAGCTCGACACTGTAAGCACCACCTCATCGCTTGAAGATTTACCTTCTCCGAAGTCAATCAAGGAGCATCTTGATGACTATGTGGTGGGCCAAGAGAAAGCCAAGAAAATTCTTTCTGTTGCCGTTCATAACCACTACAAGCGGATTGAGCACAGCAGCTCTAAATCCGACGTCGAACTTCAGAAATCCAACATTCTTCTGGTCGGACCGACCGGCAGCGGTAAAACTCTGCTCGCACAAACTTTGGCGAGATTTCTTGAAGTACCGTTCACGATTGCCGACGCCACGAATCTAACCGAGGCAGGATACGTCGGTGAAGACGTAGAGAACATTATTGTCAACCTGCTTCAAGCTGCGGACTACGACATAGAGAAGGCAGAGCGCGGTATTGTTTACATCGATGAAATAGACAAGATCACTCGTAAGACTGATACTCCCTCCGTCACTCGCGATGTATCCGGCGAAGGTGTTCAGCAGGCGCTGCTGAAGTTGATGGAGGGCACCGTAGCAAGCGTTCCTCCGAAGGGCGGACGCAAGCACCCTCAACAGGATTTTCTGCAGATCAACACCCAGAATATTCTCTTTATCTGCGGCGGAGCTTTCGCCGGACTCGAAGACGTAATCAAGCGCCGCGAAGGCTCACAGCAGATCGGTTTTAGCTCTGCCAAGCCTGACAAAGTCGTTCAAATTGATCAAACCAAGGTCAGCGTTTTCGATCGCGTGCAGCCAAAAGATCTGCTGACTTACGGACTCATTCCGGAATTCATCGGCCGGCTGCCGGTAATTTCCACGCTTTGTGAACTGGACGAAGAAGACCTTGTAAGAGTCTTGACCGAGCCGAACAACGCTCTGATTAAACAGTACCGTAAACTGTTTGAGCTGAGCGACGTGTCACTGCGCTTCACTGAAAGCGCGATTGCGGAGATCGCCAAGCTCGCGCTGGAGCGCAAAACCGGTGCACGCGGCCTGCGTTCAATCATAGAAAACGCAATGCTTGAGACGATGTACGAGGTGCCGAGCGAGCCGGACGTAAAAGAAGTAGTCGTTTCCGACAAGGTTATCAGCGGCAAAGAAGCGCCGATGATTGTTTACGAATCGACGGCGCAGACCGGATAAAACTCAGCTTTAATTTTCTACGATAACTTCGACCCGGCGGTTCCTAGCACGGCCAGCGTCTGTATTGTTAGTCGCGATAGGGCTTCCTTCGCCGAATCCGGTAACCGATATTTGCCCGCGCTGCACGCCGTTGCGCTGGAGCTCTCTGGCAACGCTGTTAGCACGGCGCTCGGACAGCTGCTGATTGTAGACGAAGGTGCCGATTGAGTCCGTATGGCCCTCGACGGCGATACTGCGGTGCTTAACGGTTCTCAACACATCGCTGATTTCGTGAATTGTCCGCTGGGCCTCATTCGTTAGATTGGCACTGTCGAAAGCAAACAGGATGTCGGGCAGATTAATTACGACACCTCGCTGAGACGGACGCACGTCGGCACCCCGGCGGCGCAGCTCCTCGATTAGTCGGCGGTTCTCCTCAATTAACTCCTGCTGGCGCGCTATCTCTGAGCGTCGAGCATCAAGCTCTTGGTCCTGCGCATCGAAGGCATTTCCGAGAAGTCCGCCCAATACCGCACCACTTCCGCCGCCAATCGCCACACCGCGGCCGGCGTCACCGGTAGTACTGCCGATAATCGCACCCATGCCGGCACCGACCACGGCACCAGTGCCCGCTCCTACAGCAGTTTTTTTGCCTGCCGGCGCGCAGGCGCCAGCCGCCAGCAGTAGTAAAGAAAAAAGTATGCCTAGCCCTGTTCTTGGCTTTTTCATTGAGTGCATCTCCAAAAATCAAGCAACAGCGATATATGTGGCAGCCGAACCGGCGGACGCACTCGCGCACGCTGCATGAGTGACTCTGCTTCCTACAGAGCTTTAGACATGCATTAGGCGCAGTTTATTCGCCGGCTTGCAGCAATGTGAGCTGATCTTGAGCCTGCCGATTGTCCGGATCCAAGTCAAGCGCTCGGCGAAACTCGAACTCTGCGTCTTCTTGACGGCCGATGTCGATATAAACACGGCCTATTTCTATGTGGTAGACAGCCGCAGATGGGCAAAGCTGAATCGCGCGGCGATAGTAAAACAATTTATCTGCATCGGATGCAGCATTTCGGGCGCGTTCGGCTTCTGTTTCGGCGAGCATGCACTTACTCCCGCCCGCTGCAGCTTTTGGAGCTGGGCGCGCGATAGTGTTGCCGAGCGTGGGCTTAACCGGTGTCTTGGCAACTGTTTTGGCCGGAGCCTTAACCTCGGCCTTAGCTACCGTTTTCTTCGGCGGTTGACTTACAATTTCGCGCTCTACGACTTTCTTAGACTTTGGCGCAGTCATCGCGACTTTTTGTTTGGGTGCGGGAGTCTGCTCAAGCGAGCGTGTAGTTCGGCTTTCAACCGGCTGAGAAGGCGGCCTTAGATAAACACGTGTTCCTTCCGGCGCATTGATTTCGGCACCTTCCTTAAGGCGTGCGCGAGCAGCCGGCGGAAGAGTCGCACCCTCGGCTCTGGCCGCCGGAAGCTTCGAATCTCGCTTGCTTATCAAATCCTGAGTTTTGATACTGCTCTGCTTAGTGCTCAGCACAGGCGCCGGAGGCTGTGGCAGCGACGAGCTGTGGCCCGGCACGAACGCCATCTGATCGCCTCCACCCATGCGCTTGAGCTCATCAAGTTCGCGCTGCTGTTTCTTTAGGATTTCTTCGTGACGTCTAATTACGTCATCCTGCTCCGCGTCAATTTCTTCTGTGTTTTCGATTTCATTGCCGATTAAGCCGCCCACTGCTGCTCCGGTGAGCGAGCCTAGAACGACTCCTTCCCCGGCGTTGCCCGTGCTCGACCCGATAATAAGACCTGCGGTGCCGCCGATAACCGCTCCTACAGCCGCGCTTGCGCCTGTGGTCGAAAGCAAGGAATCGGAGTCCCCTGTGGCTGCGGGAGCTTCGTCCGCGGCGGAATAGTCGACAGGCTCCGGCGTAGTCCAGATATTGCCGCAAGCTGAAGTGCCTGCGATTAACAGCGCGGTGAGAGGCGCTTTGAAAGAGATACGATTGAGAACTAGGATGCTCACAGCTCCCTCCATTTCTAATAAAAACAGGGTTCTGCGTGCATCCTAACGCAAATGTACATCCTCAGCGAGCAAAAAGAAAAAGGCGCTGCTCACGCAGCGCGCACAATTTTCGCTTAGTATCTTCGGTAAGTATCGTCGTACTGACGCTGCCTGCGCAGGTCTTCGAGTTCTCGGCGTTGACGCTCGATCTCTTCCGTCTGCCTGCGCTGCTCTTCTTCCAAACGTTCTTGCTCGACGTCGCTTTGGTCCATCGCTTCGCCGATCAGGGCCCCGGTCAACACACCGGCACCCGCACCGATTGCAGCACCTTCAGCGGCGTGACCAGTTGCGCTTCCGATGATAGCTCCAAGCCCTGCTCCAACTCCGGCACCGCCGACCGCACCTTGAGCAGCTCGACTCTGCTTGGCGCAGGCACTAAGCGAGACCATGAACAGGACCGCAACAGAAAATGTAAGTGTTTTAAGCAGTTGCGTTCTCATATAGATCCTCCACTGCATTCGTGAACTTGGGTCCTAGTATATTTGACGCTCTATCGCGCTAAAAAGTTTACTGCGCGAGAATAATTTAAATTCTTGGATATATTGCCAATTATACACTATTTGCGCAGCTTAATCATCGGATTCCTGAAGCTGGTCGTGGCCGAAGATCATTCGAATAATTACCACCGTCACTCCGATCGAGATTGCACTGTCGGCGATATTGAAACTCGGCCAGTGATAAGTTCCGACGTAAAAATCAAGAAAATCGACCACTGCCCCATAACGAAATCTATCGATCAGGTTTCCGACTGCACCTCCAAAGATTGCCGCCAGTGCCAGAATCGAAGCCGCATCGTCCTTCATTTCTTTAAACGCCAGTCTGAAGATCACTATGAACGCGACGAAGGTCACTGTGCAGAGCGCCAACAAGCGATAACTGTCCGGCAGGTTGCTGAAGAGACCGAATGCCGCGCCCGGATTGTAGAGTAGTGTAAGGTTAAAGCAGCCGTCGACGACAGGCTCGGAAACTCCTAGCCGCAGACGCTGTACTGCAAGTTCTTTGGTGTACTGGTCCATTACCAGCACATAGAAGAAGATTATTGCGCAAAAGGCCTTGTACATTGCTGCCGCACTTATTCAGATACTAAGACTGGAGGCGAGAAATGGATATTATGATTGTTTTGTCTCCAATTTCCTGCGCCGAAGGGAGGATTGTGGAACTTCCTTCAGGCGCCATCCCCTCGCCCGAGCGAACCTCCGTAAGCTCGACCGCAAGAGTCTCACGGCTGATATAATCGCGATGTTCTTCAAGCGCTAGTGTAAGCTGAGGGCAGGCAGTCATATATGAGAGGATGATCCTGTCTTGAACCTCGAGACCTGAATCTTTCCTAAGCTTCTGGACTCGGTTAACGAACTCACGGGCGAGCCCCTCTAGACGCAATTCCCTAGTGATACCGGTGTCGAGCACGATTGTAACTCGACCGGAGGAATCGGCAGCCTTAAACGCCGGATTGGCCTCTCGCTTAATCAAGATATCGTCACCTGAAAGTGAGACATCTTGAAAGTTCAGCGGCTGGCCGTCTTCCAGCTCGCGTATTTCGCGAGTCGAAAGCGACTCGACCTTAGCCCGCAGAGCTTTCATGCCGGCAGAGCCGAGCTTCGGACCCAGCACCTTGCCGAGACGCTTGGTATTTAGCTGAGCCTTTAGTGTTACGAAATTCTCTTCGCGCGAGGTGTATTCGACATGCTTAACGTTAAGCTCTTCCTTGATGTATTCATCTAGGAGCTTGAGCCCATCCAGCAAATGCTCGTCGCCGTATACTACGGTTAGCTTGCCGAGCGGCTGCCG
>JAUIIP010000282.1 GCA_030431555.1 bacterium | reverse complement strand
CGCAGGAGATGCCTTAGTGCTGTTCGACCCTCCTCCCACACGGTTACAGAGCAAATCGTCAGGACTGCCAGAACCGCACCCAGGGGTCCCTTGGCCAGAATTGACGTTCCGAGAAGCAAGCTAACAGCGAAGTAGCGCACTGACGAAATATCAGCTGCTCCCCTGCCGTGAGCTCTTTGCTGCCAATATGAGTAAAGCCAAAATAGAATCGCTCCGTCGGCGAACAGCAGCATTAGCATATCGACCCTGCCATCCTGACTGAGCTGAACAAAGCCGTAGCTAAAAAGTAGTATCAGACCAGCCACAACCGCCACCGGTGGCCCAACAACAGCCCGAAGGAAGCCGACGAAGCAAAATATAAAAATGGTCGCTGCAATCGCTGACGGAAGCCTGAGCTGATAAGCTCCAAACTGCTCGGAAACCTGCGCAATCAGAACACCAGCCCAATGAAACAGTATCGGCTTAGAGGGCATGATCTCGCCGTTGCGGCGAGGCAGTACCAGGTTTCCTGAATTGAGAATTTCGTTTACGACGACGCCTTCACGCGCCTCAGATACTTCGTAGACCGGAACCAGCCCTAGAAGAGGATACAGAAATAACAGGCATATTATGAGTGAGCCAAGGCGGGGCCAGCGTAAGAAAAATCGAGCCGCCAGATGCGGCGGCTTTTCAACTAGTCGCCAAAAACTATCGAAAGCACCAGAATGCTCAGACAAAGAAAGGATGCTACTTCAGCAAGGTCCATAGACGTAATTTAGCTCCACAATCCGTGTTCCGCCGCTCGGAACCGCTCCGAGCGCCTCAGGCCAATACCGCACCTACTTAGGCCATCCGGGCGGGAGTCTAGCCATCCGCTAACATAGCGTCAAGCCGATTACGCACATCAATTAAGTGCCCGGTAACACTGAGGTTAGCATGCGACTTTTAGAACGGTCCAGGGATAAAATCAATGCTCAGGTGAGGCCCATATAGTCAGTAATACTAGCTACTTATGTTTTTTCTGAAGCGGGTCATCCCCTATCCCTGACTAGAGGGTGTCTGGAGGCACATGCTGTGCTCAGACGGTTTTAGTCAAGAAATAGAGGGTGTTTCACATGAGTTATCAAGTTGGTCACGCAAGCACCGATGAGCAGCTAGAAAACACGGAACCTGAAAGCAGCTCGCAGTCGTTCGACGCGAGTTATGTAGACGCGCTGATTCTCGAACACCGTGAAAACGGACGTAAGCTTGCACGCAGCATGCTGCGCCGCTGGAGAGCGCACATGAACGCCGAGGAAGTCGACAGCATCGTTGACCTGACCCTATGCGAAGCCGCACAGCGCTTTGACCCCGAAAACGGCGCTAGCTTCATGACATTTTACTTCTATCATCTGCGCGGCTTTTTAGTCCGTGCCGTTGCGAACGCAGTTAACTCAAGCAATGTCGTTTTGGCATTTGGAGCTGACGCTGCCGAAACTGCACCAGCAGGAACAGATTTGTATACTCCTTCAGGCGACTACTTCGAAGGTGGAAGTCGAGACGCCGAAGGGCCAGAGAGCATATACCTGAAAAAGGAAAATGCGCGTGTGTGTGAAGAAGCATGTGCAAAGCTCGACGAATTAGAGCGAGAAGTTATTACTCGTTCGTTTCGAGGAGAGGAGGCGTTGGTAGATATCGCCAAATCTCTGGGCTACAGCAGGTGCCATATATCGAGAGTGAAAAAGCGTGCGCTTGAGCGTCTTCAGCTGATTCTCACTAATCAAGAAGGTGAAGAGACAATTGAAGGCAAAGGCGACGGCTTTACGGCCAGGGATGGAGAAAAGCCGAAGCGCACACGCCGACGACGACGCAGTCGCCGCCGTAAAATCGCTTCAAGTGATCAAGCGGCAGTTGAAACTGTTCATCGGCGTAGAGCTTAACTGCGACGATTCAGTCGATAAAGGAAGCGGGGGCTCTTTTCAGGAGCCCTTTTTTTTGGCCTACCCCCTTTGTGCACCTGCACTGCAAGCAGCAAATTGAACGCGAAAGCGAAGTGAAACCGGTGATCCCTAGGATTAGGTTCGAGGCTCCAAACAAAAACCGCAGCGCCTGGTCGGTTATGCTGCGTCTATAAAAATAATTCGTCATTATTCGGCTTTTCTAACATCATAAGTTTATGGGTTCCGGAAGCGCGGAAGAGTATATGAGCTACGAGGCGGGCAGCGAAGAACTTGTTGCCAAACTCGTTGAAGACCATCAAGGCTGGGCGGCATCGATCGCACGCTCGGTTGCGCGTGCTTGGAATCTCGATTGGCAGCTTGATGGTCTCGACGGCGGCGCTTACGAAGGATTGATCTTCTCCGCCAGACGCTACGACCCGGCAAGAGGTGTTCCGTTCAGGGCCTACGCCAGGCGCCGCATTCACGAGTCGTCGACCGAAGAAGCCCGCAAGTCGAAGAGCTGGCAGCGCGGAGTCGGTGCAGACGCTCCCGGCGAACAAGAGTCTCGAGAAATTTCTGCGATGTTATTCAATGTCTTTCCCGAGCTGCGTGAAGGGCTGCTGCCGGCTAGCGCGGTCGAAAAGGGTGAAGAAGAGTCCATGAGAAGCTCGGTCAGGCAATTACTCGCGAGCGCTAGCATGCTTGCCACTCTTCACGAGTTAGAGAAAGGAGGCGCTGATCGGGCGATAGAATATAAACGCATGATTGGCATCATTGCAGATCTCGAGCCGGTGCATCAGGCTATAATGTGGTCAGTGTATTGGGAAGGCCAGTCGATGCGGCAGGTGGCATCCGACTGGGAAATCGACGAATTGAACGTAATTCGCGAACACAAGCAGATCCTGCAGTTCGTATTTTCTAAATTGGCAAATCCCAAGAAAGGATCGACTGCTCTGAAGATTAGACCCGGCTTAAGACCCGTTGCTCAGACGCTTAAGCGAGAAGGATTTAAGGGTCCGTTTAGTGATCTGCTGGAAGGAGCCGCAGTGTTTTTGCTGGTGCTTGCAGCGGGCTTGCTGCTTGCTTCGGACATGCTCGGGCTGCTGATATAATGTTTAACTGTGATGCCGCGTAGGAGACGGCTATGGTCAAAAAAGTAGGTGGAAAAAAGCCTCCTGTTTCCGCAGGAACAGGAAAGGTCGAATCGACCAAGTCAGTTCAGACTGGAAAGGTGTCTGACGTAGGCGATGTGCGCGGTGCGGAGAAGCAGGCGAAGTCCTCGAGGGTGCGCCGACCGACACGCCCGATGACCGCGGAAGAACGCGAGCATCTTTTCAAACTTATTCATGAAGAGGCTGACAAAATGTTCGGTGCTAACGGCTTGCCGCAGTCTCAACGTGCAACCGTAGAAAACGCAGTAAAACAGACCGTTGACGCCAGTATAGTCGAAGAAGACGATTAAAGGTGACAGTTACATTTCCTGGCAGCCTACGACATTCCCAAGCAAAACACAGCACCTATTAGCATACGTGATCGCCCCAATTTCTTCTACTTGAGCTCAGAAGTAGGATCCTCCAACAGTATTACTCGTTATTAACCAAGATAGTCGCTCTTTGGTTCAAGCCAATTAGCGAATTGGAGGTACGATATGTTACGTCGCAAATCCCTTATCGCATTTGCAGTGTTGCTCGCAGCTGTGGTCGGGTTTCAGAGCAGTGCTCTCGCTGAAGACCGCGGTGAACTTAAGACCGAAGCTATGAAGTCGCTGGATAAATTTTACGGCGAAGTCGCAGACGGCAAAGAGTTCCTTTCCAAAGCCAAGGGCTACCTAGTTTTCCCTGAAGTTACTGCAGCCGGTCTGGTAATTGGCGGCGAATACGGCAAGGGAGTTTTGTTTATCAACGGCGAGGCAACCGACTTCTACAGCACGAAGGCTGCGTCTTTAGGTCTAAAGGCCGGAGCGAAGACTAAGTCGATGATTATCGCCTTCATGACAGAAGAAGCTCTTACTAATTTCCAGAAGAGCAGCGGCTGGGAAGTTGGCGTTGACGGCTCGGTAACTGTTGCCAAAGTCGGCGCAGACCGTTCTCTCAACTCAAGCAACATTATGAACAAGTCGATTGTCGGCTTTGTCTACGGCCAGAAGGGTTTGATGGCTGATCTTTCACTCGAAGGATCTAAAATATCCAAACTCGAAGGCTAGTATTCATGGTGACAGTTCCACCTGTCCCCTTTTTTAAAAAAAGGGGACAGGTGGAACTGTCACCAATTTAAGCATCGCAGCGCAGGGCCATCGCTTCCCAAAGATCACGCACCGCCGGCGAAATAGAGCCTTTTAGCGACTCCAAATCTCCGGCAAGCGGAAC
>JAUIIP010000022.1 GCA_030431555.1 bacterium | reverse complement strand
ATTTCATTCATTGGCGGGACGTAACACCTAGCCTTAGAGCCTAGCGCACAATTGTCCCAAACATAAAATGCCTCTAGAATGGATTCGACAACGTTTTGCTTGGATCGCCAGTTTGCTTCGGTAAGAGGGAGATGGTTATAGCCATGGAATCCAAGCTCGCCAAAAGCGGAGAGTTCCGACAAGCAAATCCCCCGCTTGTTCGAGCCGCAATTTGAGAATTTGCCGCAAAATGCTTCCCACTCTAGAAAGGGAAATGGTTTGGACGTGGTATGGTTGAAATTAAACACTGTGAAAAAGGTATAGGGAATTCCATACTCTTCTCCGAGCTGAAGGATATCCGGCAGCCAGAATTGTCGAATAAAATCGACAAATTTTAGTCCAAATTCGGCAAGTAATGGCTCGGCTGAGATGTTGCTAAAACCCGCGGGAAAATCGTCGATCTGAATAACGCCAGTATTTGCTATCGGCGCTAGCGAAATTTTAGCAGTCGCTAGTATAGACTGAACAACGAGACCGATTGCAAACCTAGTAGCTATCAACTGAGTGTTCCAGCAGACGACTTTTCCACGACCGAAATCGCGCTTCCATGCAATGGGCTCTCCTTTCTCAGACAGGGCGATTGGGTCAAGTTGGTCTGATGAAATCAGACGCAAGCAAAAATTGTGCTCTTCAAACCTGAGTGTAACTTTTTGTCCATCTAGTCCGGGGAAGAAATCTTGAACAAATTCGATAGTGGTCTCAGGAGATGGGCCCTGCATGGCAGTTTTACGTCCTGAACACTCTTCGATCCCCAAGAGTATCGCTAAGTTGTAGTGCCAAAGAGGAACGGCTGTGACCAATCCTCCACCAGCGGAAACAAATTTCGTTATACTCTGTGCAAGATAGTCTGGAATCTCATGAATGCTCGAGGTTGCAAAAAGAATGGTTGAGTAACTGGCTAATGAGGGAAGAAGCTTTGTCTTGGCTAAGTCAATCGACGAATGGGAAAATCGAGCGTAATTAACCGCTTTGAGTATATTTTGATAGACGATTCTGTCTGCCTCGCCGGCGCTGTGGTGGATTATCAGTACGCGCTGTTGGTTTACTTCATCAGAAACAGAATCGTTCATTTGGTGGTAAATCTATCGAATCAGCCAAGTAAAACCAAGCGCTACCAGAACGCCTTGTATACAAGTAAATGATAGCAAAGTTCCTTTCATCTACTATGCCGAACGGCGCCAACGGAATAGAGGAAACTGCAAGTCAGATAGATTACCGCAGACCCAACTATAAATAGCTAAGAATTAATCCTCTTTTCGATTCCAGCAAGTTGATACAGGACGTATGTGGAACCTGTTGTTTCCAGGGGACCGGCGAAGTTCACGACCTAAAAAAGGACCCCGAGCAAAACACCTTTCGCCGCCTAAGCTCAACAGCCTAAACCAACATCGTAAATTTCTAGGGAGCCTTCGCGGCGAATGAGCGAGCCGAACGCAGTGGGGGTAATCGGCTGCATCACGGCGCCAATTTTGCGCCACGCGCTAAATTTGTGACGTAGATGGTGCGCCCTGAGGGATTCGGCGGTCCAAACGTCGTCACGTATTCTGCGCAAAAGCGCACAATACCCGCCGACTGCCCGCATAAAAATATCTCGGTTCGAATCCCTCAGGGCTAAGCACCCAACAGACTACCCGCCGCCTAAGCTCAGAGGTTTAAACCAACATCGTAAATTTCTAGGGAGCCTTCGCGGCGAATGAGCGAGCCGAACGCAGTGGGGGTAATCGGCAGCATCACGGCGCCAATTTTGCGCCACGCGCTAAATTTGTGACGTAGATGGTGCGCCCTGAGGGATTCGAACCCCCGACCTACTGGTTCGAAGCCAGTTGCTCTATCCAGCTGAGCTAAGGACGCATAAGACCTTCTTTTTGGTCCAGCTGCCTGTCCGCCGTAGCCTTGGCGAAGGCGGAAGCTAAGGACGCATAAGACCTTCTTTCTAGTCCAGCTGCCTGTCCGCCGTAGCCTTGGCGAAGGCGGAAGCTAAGGACGCATGGACTTACCCGACGAAGCCTGGGCGACGGCGGGAGGGGAACAATCTGTATCGGATAGCTGACGCTGTCAACAAACTCTAGCAAAATCCGCCAAAATGGGGCGTTCGAGCGGTCTGTCCCGGCTAACAGGGAATTATGGTCACTTCGCTGCCGGGAATATTGGCCTCGAGTTCGGCCCGAATGCGTGTTGCGGAGTCTCTGATGTCAGCCATGCTGCGCTCATCGGCGAACATTAAAAACAGTTCAACATAGACGCGGTTTCCGGAACGCCTGGAGCGAATCCGCTCGAGGCCCATGTACTCGCTGTCATACTTAACCAAAGCGGCGAGTATTATCATCTGCAGCGCTTCTTCAAGTGAGCGATCTACCAAGTCGTTCATTGAGTCGGACACGATGCTTATTGCCGAGTAAAGTATGAAGCCTGAAAGGACCAGTGCGCCAAAAGGATCTGCGTACTGAGCGAATGCGTAGTCCGAAAAGAACATGCCCACGCCGAGTGAAAGCACGACCGCGCTGCTGGCTGCGGTCTTTGCGCGAAACAGCCGCCACTGAGAGTCGATTACGGGAGAAGCTGCCGCAGCCTCGTGCTTATAGTTTAAACGCCAAAGAATTGCGTTGCCGGCTACAGATAGAATGGCGAACAAAAAGCCGTACTCGCTGTTTTGCAAAACCTCCGGATACCACAAGCGGCGCAAACCGAGCGAAAGTGAAACCAGAAAAGTTACAAACAGCGCGGCCGCAACCAGCAGACTGGACAAACGTTCAAGCTTGCCGAAGCCGTAATTAAACGTCGATTCATCTTCATGCTCGATTTTTCGAACGACCAGCCAGGCACAAAGGATCGCGGTGAACTCCGCCAGGCAGCGCAAAAGATCGGCGTATAGAGTGACGGAGTTTGATATCAGCGCGACGTAGGCGGTGGGAATCAACGAACAAAACGTCGTCCCAACTGAAATCAGCAGCAGGCCTTGTTTGCCTAGGTTGATGCGCGCGCGTTCTATGAGTCAGCCTGTCTAAAACGGCTTCATACCGCCTAGATAGGCGGCGGCGATGCCGAGGATTATCACTCCCCACCACTGGACTTTGCCCGAGAGCTTGCCGCGGTATGCAACAGCGATCATTCCTCCAAGCAGCAGCCAGATCAGCAGCTTACCGATAATCCAGCCCGGCCAGGGCCAGTGAATGCCGAGGCGCGCAAGCATTCCGAACCCACCGAGCAGCGCGAGAAACAAGCCCAAGCCGTGGGTCATAGCGACAGTCTTGCGGTAAGCGAAGCTCTGCTTTTCACCACCGGCTGCGGCGTAGGCAATTACCGCTCCCAGAGAAACCATCACCATGAAAACGCCGGCGAAGTGAATGATCTTGTAAACCAACAGTGACATGCTGCCTCCTTAGTACGGTAATCCGTGCTGCCCGGCAGTCAATCTGCCGTAAACGCGCGCCTCGACTTCATCGCTTATGCGTCCAATCATTTTTCCAAAGCCGTCGTCGAAGAAGTTGCGGCGCTGGGAGATAAAGACCAAATCAGCAAAGCGGTTGCGTTCGAGTAAATACTGCTCGGACGTGCCTAAGTCGTCAACCAAGCCTAGCTCTTTTTCCAAACTCTCTTCAGCGGTCCAGTGCTCTCCCGTGGCCACGCGCTCAATGTCTACATCCGGGCGGTACTTCTTTACTGCCGCCGAGAACTGCTTGTGAATCTCTTCAAGCTGCTCTTGGAAGCGCGCTATTTCTTCTTCTGAAGCTTCGTCGGTCAAGCTAACTGTGCGTTTAAACTTACCGGCAGTGAAAGTGCGCGGCGTAATCTTGTGCTCAAGCAGCAGCTCGCGAAAATTCGGCACAAATGCCATGACTCCAATCGAGCCGACAATTGAGAGCGGCGCAGCGATTATTTTATGCGCAGGAGCAGTCATCAGGTAGCCGCCTGAAGCTGCGACTACGTCGACGCAAACAGTAAGTTTCACGCCAAGCGCCCGAATTCGCTCCATTTGCGAATATGCATGGCCATAAGGCGGCACCATGCCACCGGGCGAGTTGAGGATTACCACAACCTCATCCAGCGCATCTGCGTTAACGGCGATTTCATCGACTAGGGCACCGAGAGTACGGTGCTGGCGGGCACGGATATCGCCGGTAAAATGAATCACAGCAATCGTCTCGACCTCCTCGTCCCGAGGATCTCCGCCGAGCTGGTGGCGATAAGCGAGTTTTTTCTGGAACATGCTTTCTCGGTGATAGCGCCACATCCCGCTAGGGTCGCGCTCAAGCTTGACCATCGAGCGCTTGCGTCGCCACCAGCGCCAAAGCATCAGCAGCAGAGCTGCCGTCGCCAGAACCAATAAAACGCTTAACCAGGTGTCGAATTGAAACATAGAAATATCGTGCAAAATTACTAAGAAAATTCCCTAACGCCTTGTAGAGCATAACCAATTTGAAACGTAAAGTTAGCGCCGAACGAGAGCAACACTTCCTTGTTTTGTGCACCAATTTATCCTATTGATCGGACCTGTTTTTACGGCTCTACGAGAACTTTCAAACATTATTTCAAGGGGATTTGGCATGTCAGCGAACGCGTACGACTGCATTGTAATTGGCTCAGGACCAGGGGGCTATGTGGCGGCTATTCGCGCCGCTCAGCTTGGCCTCAAGACGGCGTGCATCGAACGCGAGCATCCAGGCGGGATCTGCCTCAACTGGGGCTGCATCCCCACTAAGGCGCTGCTGAAAAGCGCCCATGTCTATTCTGAGCTGCGCCATGCTGAGGATTACGGCCTTTCCGTTGGAGAAGCCGGCTTCGATATGGGCAAAATCATCGATCGCTCGCGCGGTGTCGTGGACAAGATGACCGGCGGCGTGAAATTCCTGCTAAAGAAGAACAAAGTCGACCTTATAATGGGCCACGGCCGAATTGAGCCGGGCAATACAGTCATCGTTAAAGACGACGCCGGCAAAGAGAGCAGCTATTCATATAAGAATGTCATCATTGCCACCGGTGGTCGCGCCAGAACTCTGCCGAACCTGCCGGTCGATCACGAGCGGGTGATAACTTACAAAGACGCCCTCGCTCTCAAGCAAAAGCCTGAGAAAATGCTGGTAATCGGTGCGGGTGCAATTGGAATTGAGTTCGCATATTTCTACAACTCCTTCGGAACTGACGTTACAGTCGTTGAAGTAGTCGAGAACATCCTGCCGATTGAAGACGACGAAGTCTCGAAGCAGCTGACTCGCAGCTTCAAGAAAGCCGGGATGAATATCAAAACTCAAACGATGGTCGAGAGCATCGAGCGCAAAGGCGAAAGTGTCTCGGCATTGCTTAAAGTCGGCGATAAATCCGAGCAGTGGACCGGCGATTATGTTTTGGTCGCAATTGGAGTTCAGGGCAACGTCGAGGACATCGGGCTTGAGAAGATCGGCATCCGACCTGAGCGAAGCTTTATTAAAGTAGACGAGTATTACCGCACCGGTGTCGATGGAGTTTACGCTATCGGCGACATTATCGGACCTCCGCTGCTGGCCCACGTTGCGAGCCACGAAGGAATTATCGCTGCCGAGCATATCGCCGGCCACAAGCCGCATCCAATCGACTACAATCAGGTGCCGGGCTGCACATACTGCATTCCGCAAGTTGCATCGATTGGCATGACCGAGCGCCGAGCCAAGGAAGAAGGCCGTAACTTCAAGACCGGAAAGTTCCCGTTTTCTGCAAGCGGCAAGGCAGTAGCTTCAAACGAAACCGAAGGGTTCTTAAAAGTAATCATCGACGCTGAGTCCGAAGAGGTCTTAGGCGTGCATATCATCCATCCCGAAGCGACCGAACTGCTGGCAGAAGCCTCGATCATTATGTCGCACGAGGGAATTGCTACAAGCGTAGCAAATACAATCCACGCGCACCCGACGCTGTCGGAGGCGATGATGGAAGCTTTTGCTGACTCCCTCGGCCAAGCGATTCACATATAGTAGTAAGGAGGACAAGTGACGACAGCAGCTGAAACTTCCCGGACCAAGACATCCTCCGCCAGCACCAACGGTGCAAACGGTGCAGCGAACAAAAAATCAATCAGCTCCGAGCAGCTGCTAAATGCATACCGCAATATGCTGCGGGCGCGTAAGGCCGACGAAAAGTCAATTGTCCTTTACAAGCAGAACAAGTGCCACTTCCAAATCGGCGTCGCAGGGCACGAGGCTGTGCAAGTCGCAGCAGCCGATGCAATGGACGTGTCGAAGGATTACTTCTATCCCTACTACCGCGGCATGGCACTCTGCGCTGCGCTCGGCATGAGCGACCGGGAGTTCATGATGAACGCAATGAACCGCGCTGCTGATCCGAATTCCGGCGGAAGGCAGATGCCGATGCACTACGGTCATGTCGACCTGCACATCGTAAATCAAAGCTCTCCTACCGGAACGCAGTTTCTCCAAGCTGTCGGCGCAGCTAAAGCGCTGAAATTTCGCGGTGAAGACGGCGTTGTGTATGTCTCCGCCGGCGAAGGAACAACTTCTCAGGGCGACTGGCACGAGGCGCTTAACTGGGCCGCGCGCGACAAACTGCCTGTTATCTTCTGCATTCAAAATAACGGCTACGCGATTTCAGTGCCGATTGAGGAACAGATTGCCGGACAGAGCGTTGCCAGCATCTCTCAGGGCTATCAAAACCTCGACGTTCAGGACATCGACGGCTTAGATTACGAAGCCTCTTTCACAGCTATCAACAAAGCGGTTGAACGAGCGCGCAGAGGTGATGGGCCGACCATGTTCGAAGCAAAGGTTGTGCGCCTGCAGAGCCATTCGATTTCAGACAACCAGGCGAAATACCGAGCCCCCGAAGACATCGCTAAGGATAAAGAACTCGATCCGATAGCCTTGCTCGGTAACCAACTGATTGAGCGCGGCGTTTGCACTAAGGAAAAGCTCGAACAGATCGCCTCAGAGATCCAAAAGGAAATCGATGCAGCTGCGGAATGGGCTGAAGCACAGCCGCTTCCTGAGCCGCATACTTGCGAAGATCATGTTTACGTCGAGAACGATCCCGGTGCCAATGTGCGCGAAGGCGAGCGCAACGGCGAGGAGCTGTTTCTGGTCGACGCACTCAATCGGGCGCTGGACGAAGAACTGGAGCGCAATCCGGAGATGGTGATCTTCGGACAGGACGTAGCGCACGGCAAGGGCGGTGTGTTTACGGTTACTACCGGCCTGACTGACAAGTACGGCGTGAATCGAGTTTTCAACGCCCCGCTGGCTGAGGCCTCCATCGCGGGAGTGGCTGTTGGAATGGCATCGCTCGGGATGAAGCCGGTAGCTGAAATTCAGTTCGGCGACTACATCTGGACGGCGATGATGCAGATTCGCAACGAGCTTGCGCTGATGAATTATCGCTCTAACGGCACTTGGACCTGCCCGGCTGTTATTCGGGTTCCAATCGGCGGATACATTCACGGGGCCGTTTATCACTCGCAGAACATCGAGGCTACTTTCGCGCACTTCCCCGGACTGCATGTCGTACTGCCGTCAAACGCCGCAGATGCCAAAGGGCTGCTAAAAGCGGCAATTCGCTCTAAGGACCCCGTGCTGTTCCTTGAGCACAAGGGTCTGTACCGCCAGGTTTACGCCAAAGCCAAGGTAGGCGGAGCGGACGACCTCGTGCCGATTGGCCGCGCCAAAGTCATTCGCGAGGGCAAGCATGCGACGATCGTTACCTGGGGAGCCCTGGTTAACAAAAGCTTGCTTGCGGCGGAAGCAGTTGCGAAGGAAGGCGTAGAAGTCGAAGTTATCGACGTGCGAACCATTCTTCCGCTCGACACTCAGACTATTTTAAGCAGTGCTAAGAAAACCGGCAGAGTTCTTGTTGCACATGAAGATGTGCGTTTCATGGGATTTGGAGCCGAGGTTGCCGCTGATATTTCGGAGCGTGCGTTTGAGTATCTCGACGCACCGGTCCAACGTGTAGCAGGTCGCAACACACCTATCCCACACGCGCCGATTCTTGAAGCAATGGTTCTGCCGCAAAACGACGACGTGCTCAACGCATTGAGGACCTTGCTTGCTTACTAACATGGCTGCCAAAACAACCGTGGGTGTTCCAAAAGAGACAGCACTGGCGCTCTACGAGAAGATGCTGCTGACTCGTCTGTTCGAGCAGCGTCTCGACCTAATGTACAAAGGTGGAGACATCCTCGGCGGTTTGCTGCTCGGGACCGGCAATGAAGCAGTTTCGGTCGGTGCTACCTCAGCACTCGGCAAAGGCGATATCATTGCGCCGACCCATCGCGGCATCGGTGCTCATTTCGTTCGCGGCGAGACGCCCAAGGGAATGCTGCTGCAAATTCTCGGCAGAGCCGAAGGCGGAACACGTGGCCGCGACAACACCCAGCACCAGGGCTCGATGAAACTTGGAATAATTGGGATGATTTCGCATCTGGGCGCGACGCCGACGACTGCCGCCGGCTGCGCTCTAGCGTTTAAGATCAGAAAACAGCCGAATGTCGCAATGGGCTTTACCGGAGATGGTGCCACTAGTCTCGGCGATTTTCATGAGACTCTCAATATGGCTTCGGTGATGAACCTGCCGTATGTGATGATCATCGAAAACAATCAATGGGCGTATTCAACTCCGCCGCAAAAGCAATACAAGTGCGCCAAACTTTCAGATCGCTCGATGTCTTACGGCATGCCGGGCTTTACGATCGACGGCACTGATGTTGAACTCGTCTACACAACGGTTAAACACGCGGTGGACCGTGCGCGCAAAGGCGACGGGCCTACGCTAATCGAGACAGTAACGATGCGCCTGCGCGGACATAGCGCTGCAGACGGCGCGCCGTATGTGCCAAAGTCAATGCTCGAAGAATGGAACGCCAAGCATCCGGTCGACATACACATGAAAAAGCTGACCGAGAGAGGCTGGCTGAGCGACGAGCAAAACAAAGAATTAGTAGAGCGACTGAATAGCGAGATTGAGGAAGCCGTAAAATACGCCAAACAGGCGCCTTATCCCGAAGGACACAGCCTGCTCGATGGGGTTTACGCTGACTAATATGGCCGAGCAGATTACATACGTTGAAGCGATTCGTCATGCTCTGCTTGAGGAAATGCGACGCGACGATAAAGTCTTTTGCATGGGCGAAGATATCGGTGCCTTCGGCGGCGCGTTTAAGATAACGAAAGGTCTACTTGAGGAGTTCGGAGAGGACCGGGTTATCGATACTCCGATTTGTGAGAACGCAATAATCGGCCTGGCAGTCGGCGCCTCGCTTTGCGGAATGCGCCCGGTTGTAGAGATGCAGTTTGCTGACTTTGTCTCGAACGGCTTTAACCAGATAGTTAACAACGCGGCCTCCACATATTATCGCTGGGGACAGCCGGTTCCGATGGTAATTCGCCTCCCAAGCGGCGGCGGACTTAGTGCGGGGCCCTGGCACTCGCAAAACAACGAAGCTTGGTTCTTTCATGTCCCGGGATTGAAGATCGTTGCTCCAAGCACCACTGCCGACGCGCACGGGCTGTTGAAGGCCGCGATTCGAGACAACAACCCTGTGTTGTATTTCGAGAACAAATATCTGTATCGACGCGAAAAGGACGCACTTCCCCACGACGATAATATAGTGGAGATTGGGAAGGCCCGCGTGGCACGCGAAGGAAGTGACGCGACTGTGGTCACCTACGCCTCTATGGTTCAGCGAAGCTTAGAAGCAGCTGAGGCGCTTGAGAGCGAAGGTCTCGATATTGAAGTAATTGATTTGCGCAGTCTTTTACCCTGGGATCGACAAACGGTCTTGGCGAGTGCTAAAAAAACATCTCGTATATTAGTCGCCCACGAGGCAACTAGAACTGGTGGAGTCGGTGCGGAGATTTCAGCATCTATTGCTGAGGAAGCTTTTGAGTATCTAGATGCTCCGCTAAAGCGAGTGTGCAGCCACGACACGCCGGTGCCTTATGCACCGCCGCTCGAAGAATTCTTTATGCCGAGCGCCGAGAAAATTGCTGATGCGCTGCGAAGTTTGTGTTCATACTAGTTTTTGTAGACAAAGTTAAGACGAGGGCGTGATGAAAGTTGAAATGGTGATGCCGCAAATGGGTGAGTCAATTGCCGAGGCCACCGTATTAAAGTGGCGAAAAGGCGTTGGCGATTCAGTCGAGAAGGACGAGCTGATACTCGACATAGCCACCGACAAGGTCGACTCCGAAATTCCGGCGCCTGACGCCGGAGTGATCGTTGAGATTCTTGCCCCGGAAGGCGAGGTCGTGCCGGTCAAATCCGTCATCGCCGTCATTGAGACCGACGCATCAGCAGCGAAAGACGCTGTTTCAAACGGCGGAAGCTCAAGCTCTCAGAAGCCTGAACAGGCAGCATCTCAGCAGGCTGAGTCTTCATCCAGTGCAGAGCAGCTACCTCCCGCATCACAAGCAGCACCCTCGGCCCAGTCTGCGCCTTCACAGCAGCCCGCTCAGGCGTCCGGTGCCGGAGGCCAGCTTGTCGATATGGTGATGCCGCAGATGGGTGAGTCAATCACCGAAGCTACCATTCTAAAGTGGCTAAGGAAGATTGGCGACGAAGTCAAAAAGGACGAAACAATTCTCGAAATATCCACGGACAAAGTCGACTCCGAAATCCCTGCCCCGGCTTCCGGCGTTCTATCTGAGATTATGGCCTCAGAAGGTGACACCGTCGCGGTTAAATCAACTATCGCCAAAATTGCGACCGGCGGGGCAAGCAACGGTGCGTCAGCACAGGCAGCAGCACCGCAGCAGGCTGCTCCTCAACAGCAGGCACCCGCAGCTCCTGCACCGCAGTCCGCACCGCAGCCTGCTCCAGCAAGAAGCACGGTCGAGAGTTCCGGTGCTCCGGCATCGGGCGTGCCTACGCGCTACGGCGAGAAGTTCTTCTCCCCGCTAGTGCGAAGCTTAGCGACTCAGCACGGAGTCTCCGCTGTTGAGCTGGCTTCGATTCCCGGAAGCGGCGCGCACGGCAGAATTACTAAGAACGACTTAATGCTTTACCTGGAGCATCGCGGCTCCGCTCCTGCTCAGCCGACTACTCAGACAGCAGCGCCGGGTCAGCAGGCTCCGGCAGCAGCCCGCCCGGCGGCACCGCAAGCACCTGTTCGTGACTACGGCTCGGACGGCGTTATTGTCGAAGAAATGGACAACATGCGTAAGCGCATCGCCCAGCATATGGTGATGTCGAAGGCCACAAGCCCGCACGTATACTCTGTCGCGGAAATCGACGTTACGAACATCGCCAGGTGGCGCAAGAAAGTTCAAAACGACTTTGTGAAGCGCGAAGGCTACAAGCTTAGCTTCACTCCGTTCTTTCTTGAGGCAGCAGTAAAAGGACTTGTTCACCAACCATACATCAATGCCTCACTAGAAGGTGAGAAGATCCTGCTGAAGCGAGACATTAATCTCGGCTGTGCGGTTGCTCTTCCGGCACCTCCAGGCAAAGCCGGTGGATTAATTGTCCCCGTCATAAAACGTGCAGACCAGCTATCGCTCGCAGGGATCGCCCGCTCGCTTAACGACTTGGCAACCCGCGCTAGAGACCGCGCGCTTCAGCCCGACGAGATATCGGGCGGAACGTTTACGGTGACTAACGTTGGAACTTTCGGAAATATCATCGGCAATCCGATTATCAACCAGCCTCAATTGGCGATTCTGGCAATCGGCGCAATTAAGAAACGTCCGGCAGTAATTAACGACATGATCGCCATCCGCGACATTGTCTATCTAACACTGTCGTACGATCACCGCCTGATAGACGGCATGATGGCCGGTCAGTTCCTGAAGTTCGTTACGGACTACCTTCAGGGCTGGGACATGGATCGCGAGCCGTTTTAAGGCTTGGTTCTGTAGATATGACTGAAGCTGCTCCCGAGTGTGCGCATCTGGTCGAGATTGGCCAGCTGCGCCTCGGCAAGTTCGATCTCGGTGGCGTGTTGTATCACGCGAATTATTTCCATGTGTACGAAACCGCGCGTGAGGCATTCCTCAAGTCAATCGGAATCCCCTATCAGAGCGTGATGGACCGCGAAATGCACCTACCGCTGGTAGAAACTCACCAGAGCTATATTCGCCCGATTCGCTACACGGATGAACTCGCGGTCGCACTTTGGATTTCTGAGCTTAAGCAAAGTTCGTTTAAATTCAACTACGAGATAAGTGTCTCGGGCAACCCTGACCCCGTTCACCGGGCTTGGACCAGAGTATCTGCCGTCAAGGAATCCGACGACTCTTTTCGACCGGTTCGCCTGCCTGAAGACATGCGTCAGGCGCTAGCACCATTTATGGCTGCGTAGAATGTCGCTCTCCGCACAAATTCGGATGGCGCTGCGTCGCGGTGCCGCTGAAGCGTCTCAGTACACCGGCTTAACCGCACAAATCGCGCTGCGCTCAAGTCCTTCGTGGAAAATACTGATGTATCATCGGATTACCACTCCACAGGAGGCCGGGTATGTTTTGCAGCCGGGGATGTATGTGCGGCCAAAAACCTTCGAGCGCCACGCAGCATTCCTCGCTCAAAGCCATAACGTCGTTGCACTTGACGAGCTCGTAGAGATGATCTCCAGCGGCGAACCGGTACCATCGCGCACGGTTGCACTTACATTTGATGACGGCTGGCTCGACAACTACACTCATGCTTTTCCTGTGCTTAGGAAGCACAAGCTTCCGGCGACAGTTTTTTTAGCGACAGCTTTTGTCGGCAGCAGCGAGACTCTGTGGACCGACCAAGTTGCGCGAGCACTTGACTTGCTTAGAAAAGACGGGGAAGTCGTGCGCTTCTCGCAGGATATTAAAGACCACGAGAACATGCCTTCGCTGGTTGTTAGTCCGATTAACCGCCTGGTAGATCGACCCAGCAATCAGGCAGTTGGGCAGAGCGTGCAGGAAGTTATTTCCGCCCTGCAAAGTATTGCGCCGCAGCAGCGCAAAGAGACAATCGCTGCGTTGATAAAACTAGCCGAGCGACGGGTCGACCTCAACACTGAGCGCTCGTTCATCAATTGGGACGAGGCGCGGGAGATGGCTGCTGAGGGGATTCGCTTCGGCTGCCATACGCACAATCACCTAAGGCTCACCGAACTCAGCAGCGAAGACATGCTTGAAGAGGTCGAGTTTTCAAAGCAAAAAATCCTTTCTCAAGAGTTAAAGCCGAGTAAAGTTTTTTGTTATCCCGAAGGAGCGTGGAACGTCGAGACTCAGCGAGTCTTAGCCTCGGACGGCTGGAAGTTCGCGCTGGGCGTCGGCAAGCAGGCGGACCTCAGCGCTGAGCCGAAGCTGCTGCCCAGAGTAGGCATACACGACGACATCACGCAGACACCTGGCATGCTTAATTTTAGAATTTGGGTGTATTAGAAGTTCTAAGCGACGGGGCAGTTCGAAATCGGTATTCAAATGCGTTGGGGGAGTGATGACCCTTCCAAGTACTATCCTCAGATACATGCTTCGTGAGCATGAATCTGAGTATAGAACGAGGAATGATGGGCCGCTCAGCAACACAAGGGGGAGCCCTTGTGTCGCCGGACACACGCGCTCGAGTTTCAGGGGGTAGCCTAGGCTATCCTGAAACAAGGTTTAGAGCGCGGGACTTAGGCAAGTCCATCTCCGAATTGTCACGATGTTATCTCCATCGTGACTCGGAACCTGTGTACCTTTTGAGTACACTCGCGAATCTCTTACGAGATTCACTTGAAGGCCCCCAACGCATTTTGTCGCTTAGCGATACCTCTCACGAAGGTATTACGCTATCAGAACCAACAACCGTCGCCACGGTTGAAGGAACTGTAGAACCCGTTAAGGTTCGAGCGACACGAACATTCGAGTTGACCTCGAATGACGACATCGATGCAAGTGTTTCCACAAGCACCGGAGTAGCTTAATGAACCAGACTTAACGTCTCGGCTCATCCTTGACCTGGACTGGGTAGTTCTTCCTTCGGAAGAACCGGAGTAACCTCCTTTCTTTCCCAGAACTGTTTATAGGTCGTGGATGAACTCTGACGAGTGTCCGAATTCTTTTCGCTAGTCTCAACCCGCTCATGCCTTTGAGGGGATTTCCGTATCACTTCATCCATCGCTGGAATCAGTGACCAAACTATCAACGCTGGGTGTTTTTGAGCCTTGGCGAAATGCCAATTACCTCCTTTCTTGCCTAACCTAGGCTTAGACTTGGCTCAAGGTTACACCGATTCTCTCTTTCTTCTCCCGAGAGAACTTCATGCAGCGTATCCAGCTTACGTGTGAGTGAAACTATCCACCGAAGTGGTCGTATCAAAATGATTGAGCCGAAGGATCAATCAAGTTGATTGTCAGGGGGTTCTCAACCTGAGAACTCTTAACATTCACCTACGCGGAACTGCTTGGCACTTAGGTAATGCCAACCAGTTCCGCGTAGCACGCACTGAATCGCATGAAGTAGAGAGTGGAAGTACTAGTTCAAAAACTAGCGTTGAAGGAAATCTCCAGGCGTGGGCGGACGTCGTACTGTTCGCTTCACGTTATGTTCAGAGCATTCTGCCCAGAAGCACATATTCCTATCTACATTTCAGATTCACTTCTCGCCTGCGCTCGCGCGCGGCGGTGCAATCACGATACAATTCACATGTATCTTAAACCTCAAAATAAAACCGTATAAAATCATCATCACTTCCTGACCCAATGCAGAACCCTGCGAAAGGACCTGCGCTGGACCAGGAACGCCCCGTCTACTCGGCTGATTAGTCTAAAGAGCGGGTCCGGAATCGGGGACAGCAATGCGCCGGCCGGCGAGGGACCTCCATATACTTATTGTGCGGGGCAAGCCAGATGATGTGACTATAAATTTCCGAAATATAACGAAAATATTGATTTTCGCCCCAAACCGCGAGCAGCTAAGTGGCTGTAATCACTGAACTTAGCCAAGGCGGCCGGAAATAGCCCTTAAATATCCGCGCTACAGCGACGATTTGAGCATGCATAGCCGCCAGATATGCATAGTATATATAGGCAAAGCTTCGACGGGGACCTTGGAAGAGAAGACCGGCAAACAATATCATAAGGAAAACAACCAGCTTAGCTATCTGGAGCGCCTGCTGCCCCGGCTCACAGCGGCCTGGGCCTATAAGCGCGGCAATATCGAGCGCTACCGCTTGGAGAAGATTGCCGAGGGCGATGTCCCCTGGAAGATAATTCGCTACGAGCATGTCACCCGCCCCGAGTCCAAGATCTATCCGCTAAAGCGCACTTCCTACGTCAGGCCTGACACGTTCGAGATGCAGCTGAAGTTCTTGAAAAACGAGTGCAATGTGCTTTCCCTGGAACAGCTAACTCGTGCACTTAATTCAAATTCGCCCATTCCTGATAAGACGGTCGTTCTTACCTTCGATGGCGGCTACAATGATTTTTACTCCGAGGCAGCTCCACTGCTGGTTAAACATTCTGTTCCCTGCACCCTGTTTGTCGCTCCGGCGTATATCGGCCATGATTTTATTCTCTGGCCGGATAAAGTTGTCGGCGCACTGTTTTTACTGAAAACAAACAACTACGAGTATCCCAAGTTTAAAGAAATGGGTAAGCGCTACTACGAGGTCCTTGAGGAGCTTGGAGGAGCAGAAGAAATCACACTTGGCAGAGCAGCCTTGCTTGTCGACACTATGCACAAGATGAGTCCCGACAAGCGCGCAGAAATTATGGATCAGTTGGGTGTAATGGTCGAACAACTCGGCGGGATACCAGTTGAGCGACAGTTTATGGACTGGGAGCAACTTGCCGAAGTATCCGCTGCCGGAATTGAACTCGGAACTATGGGGTTCGGTCACAAAGCTGCCTCAGAAATAAGCTTAAAAGATTTCGAGACTGATTTACGAGCTTCATTCGGTGAGTTTGAGCGCCACGGCCTTAGGGTTAAGAAATATTTCGCCTACCCTTTCGGGACATTTAGCAAAGACTGCCGAGACGTGCTGTTTCAAAACGGCTTTCGACACAGCTTTGCGATAGGCGACTACCCGCCGCCGCGGCCTAGCCGGAAGCGAGCTACTGTAATCGGTAGAACCCAGATGTTCGAAGCCTTTACTTATTGCAAGGAACTTTTCGCAGCGAGAATCTGGCGCGTTGAGCAGCAGGTTGGAATTGCCTAATGGTTGAAGAGCCGGTAGTAGCCTTATCAGCCGAGTGCATCGGATTCTTCGAGCAGGTCCTAAGCGACTTTCCGGCATATCGACTCGATGCGACCATTCCCTCCGTCGGCGTTCTCGACTTGCTTTCTTTCAATCTACGCGGCAAGCGCGGTTTCTCGGAAAGAGACCAAAGAATTGTAACGTGGAGCGCTGCGTATATCGCAGGAATTGTTCATGACTGTTTGGCAGTGCTGCCCGAGCGTCCGCGAGTAGCGGTCAGACTGATCGAAGGCAGCAAGCCGGATATTATCATCGAGGTTAAAGAGAAGGCTAAATCAAAACAGTTCTTTATGAAGGCTTCGATCGCGCGACACCTAGTCGAAACTTTGCAGCAGCCCCCCTCGCCCTTTCCGGTGATTGCGGACTATGCCAGACCCCTAGCACCCTACGAAAATATCCTTAATCTGTTCACCTGCGGGCTGCTTAGCGGTATGCCCAGTCATGGCGAAGGGCTGTGGCCTCAGGAATCTGTTAAGAAAAGTGCCGATAGGCTTGCAGCAATTGGCAATTACGCCGCGCATAGCTGCGCCGCTTATTATAAGCGCAGGTTTCCCGGCGAAGCGATTGGCGCGAATCCTAATCTATACATTCAAGGAGCCGCGTTCCCGCCGCCGGGATTCAATGAACCCTTCCCTTACGCCAGACTGGCGTCGGGCGCAGCAAAGCACCTTAAGAACACCGACAGTCTCAGCGACAAAGACATCGAACGCATTTCCCTCAACTGGCTGCAAGCAGCCGACGATGTGCTTTGTCCGCTGGGCTTCATTCTTGCGGCAGCCGTCTCGCAAGCCCCGCATGACCCGCGTCTGCTGCATGCAGCCGAGAGTGTGGGCTTGAACCAGGCCGCTCTAAGGCCCGGAGTATTGATAGCGCGCGAAGCTCTCGGCGTAGACGTTGATTGGGTGGAAATGCTCAGCCTTGGCAGTGTTGCAAAATGTCGGGAGTTGTTTGAGAAAGACAGCGCTTTCGGCCTGCATCCTTTCCTGCGCCTTTCGTTTGACCGTGCCCGCGACCCCGAACTTCGCAATGTAGTAAATGCGCTTGCTTGGTCGCGTCCCGATTCAGCGCGGGCCTTCATGGACCAGCTTCCTTTTCAAATATCATCCGATCTCGAAGTATGGACTCAGGCAGTCTACCTCGACTTGTCGCTTGGCAGGCTCGAACGCGCAGGCGCAGAGATCGAACGCATAGCAGCGCAGGATTTCGAGCAGCACTCGTTGGCTAGATTCGACTACCTGGAGCTGCTTGGTCTGTTTTGCATCGCGAAGGGCGAGATCGGGCCGGCAGCGGAAGCATTCAGCAAGGCGTTCGACATCCAGCTCGACAATCCGAAACGACTTGTGAGTGCCGGCACAAACCTCGCAGGCTGTCTTATGCATCTGGGACAGCTTGAGGATGCGAAGAGAATTATCGAAACTGCTACATCTACCAGAGACTCTTCGTTGGCCGCACTAGTCACAAAAATAGACGTCTACCGCTCTATTGGAGAGCTGGATAAGGCAGCCAACATTACGCATGCCCTCTCTAAGTCCATTCCGGGAGACAGGCGGGTATTCGATAGAGTTCTAGCCACAATTGGCGACAAACACACATCGGACGATAGTTAGGATTTACTTCTTGCCTCGACTTGCACGAATTTCGGCTTTGTCTTGCTTGTTCTGCAGCACACCCTGGACTACCTGCCCTGCAGCCTGCACGCCGGCACCAGCCATGTTGAAGCCCGCTTCCATACGAGTCAGGCGAGCATTGAGCTCTTGGTCAAAGCCGCCGTCAATCGTCCAAGGAATTTCAATCGCACCATAAACCCGGCCCAGCGCCGATCTGCGCTGAATCGCAGCCGAGTTCATTGCGTCGTATTTCGCCCAGGCAACGACTTTATCGATATCTGCGTCGCGAATACTTCGCATCGACCTTTTACCCTCACCAGCTAAAGTTTCGATTGGCTTGGCGATAACGTTTGCGACTTGGGTCAGCATTCCGCCTTTACCGCCTTTACCAACGCCTTTACCTGCTGTGCGAGTCGAAGTTGTGCGCGATGAAGGGCCAGTATAGCTGCCGCGTCTGCCGCCGTTAGCACGGTTGGCATTGGCTCGGTCCGCGCGCTGGTTGTTGCGATTAACCATTCCGACGCCGTCCATGCCGAGCTTCTGTGTTTTCTTTAAGAAACCACCGTTGTTAAATCCTTGCGCAGCGCCCTGAGTTCCCGCCATTTGAAGACCGGCAGAATGCATATTTCCGAACGGATTGCCAAACAGATTACCCCAGGCACCTTTCGAGCTGTCACCAAGACCCATACCGCCAAAGTTACCAGAGCGCAGGTTGCCGCCCGAAACACCCGTCCAGCTATGCGTTCCAGAGGGATGTCCGCCATGAGAGCCGGTCTTTGCATTCTCAAGCGCTTGACTGGTGGCACCCATCATCGCGTGTAGGGCTCCCGAGCGCATATCGTTCAAGCCGGACTGCCCCGAACCGCTGGCGGCAGAAGCTCCCTGAAACTCTGCAACCGTTCTGATACCTTGAGAAATGAGCCCGGCACCGCCCTTTAGGCTTCCCAGCAACAAATATGAACTGACAATCGGGATCGACTGAAGCGCAATACCTACGATTGCGTAGTAAGTACCCAACTGAAATGTCGGATCCGCTTCCTGCATCGTGTAGATCGCCGTCGCGAGCGAAGGGTCGAATGACGACATGCTCATCACTGGATCCATCCCGTTAGTCGCCGCAGGATTGTCGTACTGCCTGGCAACCATCATAGAAAACAGCGCGTCGTCGAGCAGCATCACCACTGCGTAGCCGATATCCCAACTCTTAACCCACATCCACAAACTGAACCACATCAAGAAGCCTGTGTGCTTGCCTGGTATCAGCAGCAGCAGTGCAAAGAAGGGGTAGAGGACTGACAGGAAGTAAAGCGCCAAGCCCTGATAATACGGCATGGTAGCGGCCGTATTCATCATCTCCGTCTTTTCCTGCCATTCGCGAGTTCCTACGCGGGCGCGCTCAGTCAGCGCTAAGTCGTTTTCACCTTGAACTCCAATCGTTGTAAACTCCGAAGAGCGATCAACAAATCCGGCGATAAAAGCCGAAGTGGTCGGTGTATTCATTTCATTCTTAAAAATCGACTGGGCGATGATTCTATACAAATTCACCGGCAGGTTTGGATCTTGATCCAGCTCTGCGCCGGAGATCTTGTTCCACTCATCGATAATCTCTTGCCGCGTTAGTCCGGAACCGGTACCCGCCGTCTCGGTACCTTTCTCAGTTTGATTAAGAATCTTGTCCGTCTGCATCATTGCGAAGCGATGCACACCAACATACGCAACATTCCAAACATCCAAACAACTCATACCACCGCCAAAGTCGTGCATAAGCCGATTAGCTTCACGCCTGATATTAGACGTGCTCATACTGCCGCTAGAGTTATTTACCTTGATATCTTTCTCAGCAGAGAGAATTGATTGGATATCCTTCGGGTTGTGGATTGAGTCCTGAAAAAGTGCGGGATAGTTCTGATAGTAAATTTTTAACTTCGCGAGATACTTCCAGCCTTCGTAAGAGAGCGGAACTTTCTTAGACACCAGGTCACGGTAGTGCATTTTACGCTGACAAGCACGGCTATCAAGCACGTGCTGGGGCGCACCGCAGCCCGAAGCAGCGCCGTCTGCGTTGCACAGCAATCGGTTACCCGCAGGTGTATCAAGCGGAAGGGTCCCGCCGTGCTCCGGCAAATTCGACCAGTCCTCTCCGGACAGCGCTCCGCAAGTCGCGTCGCCAATCGGCCAGGTCGGGTCCGGCTGAGGATTGCGCGGGTCATTCCCTCGCTTAGGCGGATCGATTTGCCGCCACTCGCGCCCTGCCTCCATTGCTCTGCGGCACTCGCCAAACATCGCAAGCTGCAGGACTTCCTTAAACTGCGGGTCCTGAACGTAGGTTGTTTTTAAATGACTAAGCAGCTCTGCTCGCATCAGAAAGCGTGTATCAGACTTGATCCGGCTTCGATTGATCTGGGCCACGATCTCCTGCACCGTTCCGCTGATAAGTTTATTGTACCAACCAAACAGCGCAGATATGCGAGGCGTGTAGCCCTGAACAGCCGTCTTGCCTCTGTCGTCTGCTGCCATGTTTTCTGCTGAGTTCTTGGCTTCAATCGAGTTGCGCTGCTCATCTCCCCATAGCCAGTCAACTCCTTCGGTCGATGTCCGGGGCACAACTGCGCTAAAAAACAAGCTCGGTCCAAGGAAGAACCAAAGTGCAAACTTAAAGCGCCCCATGCCGAGGAAAACGACCATCGCGATGATCGCACCGATGATGTAAATCAGAGAGCCTAAAGCGCCCTCCATCGGCCCCATATAGGCGTCGAGCAGAAACGACTGGTAGTAATAGCCGGCCGTTTCAAGTGAAGCCGCCGCAAGAGTACCAGACGAGCCTATCGCATTGACAAGCGGAGCAGGCTGGGCAAACGCAGTCACCGGCGCAAATAGCACCGCAAACAGCGCAGCAAATGCCAGCTTCTTATCTGCGCGAATTGTCAGCAAGCTGCTCCTCCTCTCGCTTTCGTTTTTCAGCTTCTTCTTTAGCTACCTGCGCTTCGTTCAGCGCTCGCCCGAGACTATCGCCGGTTCCGGCACCGATTGAGGTTCCTAGGCCGGCAGCGCCGGCAACACCCTTGCCTAGCCCGTTCTGAGCGATATTCCAGGTCGCTTTGGCAAAATCGCCGAGAATAAGTTTATGCTCAGCCTGCATCACTTCGTACTCGGAGTTAATGACTGTATCCGCGCGGCGCTGGGAATCGTGGAAGTAATATTTGTGCAGCATCGTATCCGCAGCCAGTCGTCTGTTCTCAGCACTCCAGGATTCATTATAGGCAGCGCGCTGCAGATTAAGCTTGTACTGCGCGAGCGCCACACCGGCATTTTTGCTGGACATTGCTTTGTTCAGCTCACCGGACAGAGTCGAAGCCGCCTTAGTCCACTCTTGCCCGCTCTTAATGCCCTTTGCTTTGAGTCCGTTTAGCTTATTCAGTGCTCTAAGGCCGGTACTGGAGAGCATGTTGCCGAAAATCTTCGGATCAGCCATTGCTGCCCAGGCAGCGTTTTGAACAGCGTTGTCCACATTGCGGTGAACTTGGCCGATATTAGACTGCGCCTTGAGGTTCCTTGAGTATGACCCCATCGCCTGACCGATTCGACCGGTAAAGTTGTGAAAACCTTGATTCACTGCGTGTTGAATCTCTTTTCCGCCTTTCTTGATCATTACTCCAGTCAGCACCGGCACCGCACCAAGAGTGGCGGCAGTTACCGTGTAGTAGGTATTGATCGAATAAGTCGGATCCGTCGCTAAAACAGTCTTAATCGTCTGACCCATTATTTCGAAAGGCTGTTGCCCCGGCTGGGGATCCGCCAGCGGAGGACCGTGCGGAAGCAGCGCAAACAGGATTTCATCAACCAGCATCGCAATTGCAAATCCGAAATCCCATGACTTTGCCCAAAACCATAGTCCCATCCACAGCAGGAATCCACTGTGACGACCCGGCACTATCAGCGAGAATGCGAACAATGGAAACGTCAAAGACAAGAAATACAGCAGCAGTCCCTGAACGTAGGGCAGAGACAGCATCGCGGACAGGAAGTCACCCTTGCCCTTGTACTCCTCGGTTGCGGACATCTCACGGATGCTTCGCGACATCTCCTCATCATCCCACTTCATCGCCGGGTTGCGGCCATTTTCGAGTGGATTGTGAAGTTTGTTCCGGTCACGACCAAACTGCGCGAGAGCCGGACGCAATGTTTCAAGTTCATTAAGCAACGCCCTAGCAGAGAGTTCGTTAATCATGTGAAAGAAAGCTTGGTCACGACCTGACTGCGTATTAATGTCATAAACCTGTTCGAGCTTGCCGCTCTCCGGATTCACTTTCCATGCGAACTTTTTGAGCACATCTTCGAGCTGTTTGAACTTCCAAGCTTCGCGACCGGCCTCATCAAGGCCCTGCGGAGCGGCTTCTCTGTTAATGCGCGTAAAGTGAGCAGTCACTTCTTGAGCAAAAGCTTCCGTGGCGAGATTCCACAATTCATTACAAGTAATTTCACCATCACTAAACGGTGAAAGATCAAGTTTGAAGTAAGTGGCAAAAGTTTCGAAATCAGGAATATCGGTCGTACTTAGAGCAACGTCCTCCTCACCGAACTTCTCAAGCTCGGCTTTGATCGCATTGATGTACTGAGTATCGCGATGTGGGTTGTTCGCTTCCGACAACAGCATATAGTAGTTGGCGCACTTGCTTGCACCTATGACGTTGACAAACAGCTTAAGCTTGGGGTCAGTGGATTCTAGTTTGTATAGCAGTGCGTAGCGTTCTGTGCGGTTAATAAACGACTTGTCCATGTCGTCTTTAGTTAGCTGCAGTGCGCTTACTAAACCATTCACGATATCGCTGACCATTCCCGTGTACCAACTAAAGAACCACGAAACTCTTGCGGTTTGCTGAGGTGGTTCCCCGATATCATTTGGTGCAGTCGTTGTTCCGTCGGTATGGCCTTCCGTCGCTTTCCACACTCGGTTCTGGTAAAAGTTTGAACTTCCAAAGTCCCAGCTCGCACCGAGTGACTCTGTTCGGGCACTGACCATCCACCAAAAAAGAGCGGGGCCAACCAGGAACCACATGCCAAACTTGTAATTTCCGCCAATTGCGATTGTCCAAATCGCAACAACTGCTGCGAACACGTATAGAAGCGCGCCAATTGAGTGCCCAAAAGCACCGTTAATGTGATCCAAGAAATCAGCCTGAATGTAGTGGCCTGCCGTTTCGAGAGCAGCGCCGATTAAGGTGCCAACGCTGCCTATCTGACGAGTATCGAACTGCACAGCTTGAGATGAGAAGCTATCGAAGACATTAAAGGAAAATACGCCGCTAAGGAGGTGCAGGGTTTGAGACAGCAGATGCAGAACCGCTGCTGCGCTCCACTGAAGCGCCCCACTGCCTATTTCAAAACCTCCTAACATAAATCCTTCAAAAATTTATAGTCTAGTCGCCATCCACACCCGCGATTGGCAGAGTACTACCAGCACCCTGTCTAATAAATCCTGCAGTGTGGTCGCTGCTGCTGCCTTTCGTGCTGCCCCAAGGCGCATTCTGGTCACCCGCAATACTGCGACCCATATACTTCTCAGTGACTCCGTTGGCTTTTGCGGAAATGTAATCAAGCGAGGCTCCGTTACTGTAACCCATTTTACGTCTCGACAGCATCGCCGCGTATTGACGAAGCTCCATATTCTCGGCAGAAAAATGCTGCTTATACCTAGCCATCTTCATCTCAGCATCCATGTGACGATTTTTAGCAGCATCAGTAGTGCTTGCGCGCCAAGTTCCGTCTTCCATTTGCTGTGGATTGTAGCCCGCTGCCTTGGCTGCCTTCATCGCCTCTTCAGATTTTCGCCTCGCCATCTGGTTTTCTACTTCCGACCATTCGAAGTTCTTAGATCGCTTGGTCGTTCTACGTCCAAACTCCTGTGACTGCTGGCCCATGGTTCCTTTAAATGCATCAAACAGATTAGTCGCCCCCAAACACAGGTGTGCGGTAAAGGCCGGTATCGCAATAGTGAGAATACCAACCACCGTATAATAGGTATTCAGGCTTGCGAGCGGATCGTGAGTGTTAATCAGGGCAAAAACGCTAGAAAGGTCATTCCAGTTAAGTGCCTGATTTTCCGCACTATTTAGCGAGGGATTTATGAACTGCCAAAGGATATCCCGGATGAAATCAATAAAGGCGAAGCCGAAATCCCAGCTCTTAACCCAAGCCCAGAGGGACATCCAGACCAGAAACGCACTGTAACGCCCAGGTAAGATCAGAAACAGCGCGAAAAACGGAAACATCATCGCCAGCAGATAAAGCAGCAGTCCTTGGATATACGGGATGCTGCCCGCGAAGTGAATCAAGGTCATTTTGGCTCCCCTCGCCTCGTGATTAGCCACGTTTGAGAAGGTCGCGGTAAAGGTTTTTTGCTCCCACGGGGTACGACTATGGATCTGGTCAGTCATCGCATGGTGCGCCTGA